>CAZHPJ010000137.1:0-7378 GCA_964534585.1 uncultured Sandaracinaceae bacterium
ACTGCGAGTGGACCTTCGAAGCGTTCCGGCTGTGCAGAAATTCGCATCGACCCAAACCGCCGCGATGATCTTCGACTTGCTCGAGCTCGAGTCGATCCGCGTCGAGCACGGCGCCCTCGCCCTGAAGCTCAAGCTCCCGCAACTAGCGCCGTAGCTAGATCTCTTCTTTCCAACGTCGCGACAGCGCCACTTCAGCCCTGTAATCGTCGATCGACTTCTGCTTCTCCGCATCCGACCAGCCGATGAGATGAGCCATCCGTGTCGCGACCTTTTCGACCGAGCCGAGTCCCTGATCGTAATCCCGGAAGAAGATCTGCGTCCGGCGACGCATGACGTCGCTGACGGTCGCGGCGAGCTCTTCTCGCACACCGAAATCGACCTGCGCCATGACCTCCACCCGCCCAGGGACAATCGGCTCCGTCAAGGCGGGCTCGCCGGCACAAAGCGTCGCGAGCTCCAACGCGCGCATGCCATACGTGTCGACCAGGTGGCGGTTCGCTTTCTCCGAAAGGTCGCAGTCGCACGCCTTGGCGAACTCCGCGGCGACTTTGTCGTGGTCGTCGTCTTCGGGCCAACCGACCGCGCCCGGGAGCGGAAACTTGAACGTCTGGCCAGAACGCAGGTCCTCGGGAAGCTTGTCGATCAGCTTCAGCAGGTTGACCGCTACGTCGACACATTCCTTGGCCATTTTCCGATACGTCGTCAGCTTGCCGCCCGCAATGGTGATCAGGCCATCTGCGCCTATCAGAATTTGGTGCTCTCGGCTCACTCGCGATTCGGAGAGCTCGCCGACTTCGGGCTCCGGCGCAATGAGCGGACGGAGCCCCGCCCAAGTGGAGATCACGTCCTCGCGCGTGATTTGATGGTTCGGGAAGTGATGATTGGCGGCACTGACGAGGTAGTCGACGTCTTCAAGCGTCGCCGCCTCCTTGCCTGGCGACCCTTCGCAATCGGTGTCGGTCGTGCCTACGTATGTGCGCTCACCCCATGGCAGCGCGAAAAGGACGCGGTCGTCGGTTGGATGGAAGAGCACCACCGTATGCTCGACCGGAAGCTTGTCTCTCTCGACCACGATGTGAACGCCTTTGGTGGGTCGCAGCAGCTTGCCCGGTCGCGGGCCGCTCATTGCCAGCACCTCGTCTGTCCAGGGGCCCGTCGCGTTGATCACGGTGTGCGCCTTCACTTCCCGGAGGCTCCCGTCCCGGGCGTTCTTTACGACGACTCCTGAAACGCGTCCCTGATCATCCTTGGTCAACGCGTCGACGCGCGCCCAGCTCACCACCACGGCGCTGTTCCGAATCGCATCGATGACGGTTTCGAGCGTTAGCCGGGCGTCGTCGGTGGAGCAATCGTAGTAGACTGGCGCACCCTGCAGACCTTCTTGCTTGAGAATCGGCTCCTCCTCTGCGACCTCTTTGGCATTCAGGATGCGATGTCGCTTCGGCGAGCGAAACAACGACATGCCGGCGTAGAGCCACATGCCGGCGTTGATCACTCGAAGGTTCCTCCGAGAGCCTGCGTACACTGGAAACAAGAACGCGAGCGGGTTCACGAGATGCGGCGCCAAGTCGAGCATGATTCGCCGCTCGCTCACGGATTCGAATACGAGGCTGAATTCGTAGGTCTCGAGATAGCGAAGCCCGCCATGAATCAACTTGCTCGATCTAGAGCTCGTGCCGTACGCGATATCGTTCTGCTCGAACAGCGCCACGCGCAGCCCGCGACGCGCAGCATCCCGCGCAATGCCGGCACCGTTGATGCCGCCTCCGATGACGACGAGGTCGACTTCTTCGGGAATTTGTTCCCACATCTCCTCGCGAGAAGGCATCAGGACTCTCCTAGGATGTGCTGTGCTTCGAGGTAGCTGATCACCTGAGCCGCTGCCTCGTCGATGCTGAGGTTCACCGTCTGCAGATGGACCTCTGGATGCTCAGGCGCCTCGTAGGGCGCATCGAGCCCCGTGAAGTTCGAAATTTCTCCGGCTCTCGCCTTCTTGTACAGTCCTTTGGGGTCGCGGGCCTCACAGACCTCGAGCGGCGTGTCGACGAACACCTCGATGAACTCGCCGGGGCCCATCAGTGCTCGGACTCGGTCGCGGTCCTTTCGATACGGCGAGATGAAGGCCGACAGCACCAGAGCTCCAGCGTCTGCGAACAGACGCGCCACCTCGCCGATGCGCCGAATGTTCTCGACGCGGTCCTCGGCCGAAAAACCAAGGTCGCTGTTGAGCCCGTGGCGCACGTTGTCGCCGTCGAGCACGTATGCGAACGCGCCGCGCTCGATCAGCATGCGCTCGACGCGATGCCCGATGGTGCTCTTGCCTGACCCGGAGAGGCCCGTGAGCCAGAGCACGGAGCCACGATGTCCGTGCGCAGCGGCGCGAGCCTCCCGGTCGACTTCGCCGATGTGCCAGGTCAGGTGTTCCGCCTTAGGCGCGCTCATGGCGCTGAACATAGCCGGGCTCCCCTGGCGAGCAACCTACCAGGTGAGCTCCTCGGGGTGGGGCGCCACGGCAGCGTCATTTTTCGCCGTTGCGTCGAACTGCGATGTTGTGCTGCCGAAGCGTCTTGCTGAAATGATGACGCCCGCTGCCTCGAGCGACAAAATAGTAGTACCCGTGCTCTTCGGGGTCGATGACCGCGACGATGGCAGCCCTCCCCGGATTGCTGATCGGGCCCGGCGGCAACCCCGAATGCCGGTAGGTGTTGTAGGGGTTTTCGGGATCGTCCAACATCGCGCGAGTAATGTGGCCGTCGTAGTCCGCGCACGATGGCGCCGCCTCGGGCACGGCGATGCAACCGTACCGAACCGTCGGGTCGGCTTGTAGCCTCCGCCGCGGAAGGAACCGTTTGGACTTCAAGCGATTCCAGAACACCCCCGCAATCCTTGGACGTTCAGACGGCACCGCCGCTTCCTTTTCGACGATGGACGCGAGCGTCACGATGTCGTGCGTCGTCCAGCCCTTCAGCTTGCCGAGCTTCTCAGCGTATTCCTTCTGGATGTATTCGTACTTCTGGGTCCAGTTCGCCAGCATACGTTCGGCCACTCGTCTGGGTTTGGTTTGGTCGTCGAACTCGTACGTGTCGGGGAACAGGTATCCCTCTGCATCATGCGCCTCGACTCCGTAGCTGGCGAGGAGTGACGCTTCTTCCGTTGCAGCGAGAAAATCATCTGCGTCGCAGACCCCATATTCTTCGAGCCGCTCCGCAATCTCGAATCGCGAAAAGCCTTCAGGGATCAGGATCCGAACCTGAATGCGACCCAAGCGCGTTGTCGCGTGACGCGCAACATTCTCCGGAGTCATCGGCACGCGAAATCGAATTTTGCCTTGCCGAAGGTGTCGATCGAGCCCCCGCATACGCATATAGAGAGACCACATGCCGGCATCTTTGATGACGCCTTCTTTCTTCAACTCCTCGGCTAGTTGTCGCAGCGTCACGCCTTCGGAAACTTCGATCTTGACCTCCTCGACTGCGCTCTGGGGGCCATCCGTGTCGGGATAGATCACGAACAGCCACCCCATCGCGCCGAGAAGGCCGAGCACCGCCAGCAGAGTCGCAATGCTCAAGGCTCGGGCGATCGCACCGCCGAGATCACTCTCGACCTTTATCGGCTGTTCGGGTCCGTCCACGTCCCACCCTTATTGGCGTCCAGATACCCTTGTAGCAAGATGGTCGCCGCCGATTGATCGACGACTGCGCGCTGCCTAGCCCCTCGCCGGCCCATCTCTCGCAAGGACCGCTCCGCAGCGACCGTCGTCAACCGTTCGTCCCAATAGACGACCTCAACCCCGAGCGCCTCCCCAAGTGCCTCCCCGAACGCCTTCGCGCGCCGAGCCGCCTCGCCTTCGCTTCCATCGAGCCGCAGCGGCAAGCCGACGACTGCCAAGGAGATCTCGTCTGCCGTGAGGGCTTCCCGGACCCTTCGGGCCGCCTCCGCCCTACCTCCTCGGGCTAGGATCGTCTCCCGCGGAAAGGCGATCGACGCGTCCTCGTCAGAGATGGCGATACCGATTCGCGCCTCGCCTGGATCGATGCCCACGATGCGGCTCATCTCAGCCGCCTGCCGCGGGCTGCACACCGTCGTGGGACGGGGAAGACGGAGGGTTCGATGCCAGGCGCTGGCTCAATAGCGGCAACACGTAAGGGAACCCCACCTGAAACTGATCGAGGTCGGGTGCGATCTGCCCGGCCAGCCAGAACATCATCACGGCGGCGCGCTCGACGTAGAACCAGCCGTCGGGATAGCGCACCGAGCGCATCAGGTTCCGAAGCTCGCTGCGCTCGACCTCCGGGTCGGCCAGCGCTTCGAGCTCTTTCGAGTTCGCACCCATGAGGGCGGCAGGGGTGCGCGCTTCGAGCTTGAGGAGCTTTTGGAAATACGTTTTTGCCGTCTGCTCGAGCAGCGCCCGGTCGCCGCCCTCGGCGATGAAGCCCATTGCCTCGATACCCTGGAGCGCCAGCGCGTCGTTTTGCTCGAAGAAGCCACGCAGGACGTCGACCATCCCGAAGACCGTCTTGTCGTCGACCTCACTGATCGCGCCGAAGTCGAGCACGACGAGCTTGGCGTCGTCGGAGCCTTCAACGGGTTGAACCAGGAAGTTCCCCGGGTGCGGGTCGGCGTGGAAAAACCGGTCGACGAAAAGCTGCTTGTAGAAGCTCTTCACGAGCCGCTTGGCCAGCTTGTCCAAATCGACGCCGCGTTCCCGTATCTCGTCGACGCGCGTGATCTTGATGCCTTCCATGAAAGTCATCGTCAGCACGTTTGCGGTCGTCACCTCGTCGATGACCTCGGGGAACACAATGTGGTCGTCATCAGCAAAATTGGCCGACATGCGACGCATGCACTCAGCCTCGTGCAGGTAGTCGGTCTCACGCCGCAAGAGGTCGGCTAGCGACTGGTGAACGGCCTCGATGTTCTGCACGGGCACGAACCACTTGTAGACGCGAACCATGAGCCCAATGACGCGCATGTCGATCCGGACTACATCGCGAATCCCCGGATACAACACCTTGACGGCGAGCTTACGGCCATCGTTCGTGTACGCGACGTGCACCTGGCCCAACGAGGCCGCAGCAACCGGCTCACGATCGATGCTCTGGAAGAACGCCTCGGGTCGTGCGCCGAGGCTCTCGACGAAGGCCCGCTCTATCTCGTCGAAGGGGTGCGGCGGCACGGCATCCTGTAGAGTCTCGAGCCTCTTGATGTACACGGGCGGCAAGAAACCACCCATGATCGACAGAACCTGCCCCAACTTGATGTACACGCCCCGCAGCTCAAGCATCCCAGCGAGCATCCGTTTGGAGTTCTTCTCATCGACCCGCACCTGACGGCGCGTCAGCCACCCCGGCATGACCACCTCTTCATGATTTGTCACGGGGTCGCTCCGCCAGCGGCGAAACACTGTCGCTACGCCCAATTGCACCATGTAGCTGGCGAAAATGACACCAAAGGTGAGCTGGGCACGGACGAGGCGGACGAAAAGACTCATGCGGTTCGACGGTGGAGAAGAGTAGCAGCGATTGAGAAACGTCCCACCGCTTTAGAGGGTGGCCTAAAGGGTATAAGGTGAGACGGCAGTGTCGGGTAGCCGCAGCCGAAAGCTCCGAGACCAACTGAACAAGGCGCTTCGCAGGGAGCGTCTCGGGGAAGCGCTCGGCCATTACGAGGGGCTTCAAGCCGCGGAGCCGAACGAGCCGCGGTGGCCCCATCGCAAAGGCGACCTGCTGAAGCGCCTAGGACGACGTGGAGAGGCAGTCGAGGCATACGAGCGAGCGGTCGACCTCTATGCGAATCAGGGCTTCGTAGCCCGGGCTGCGGCCATGGCCAAAGTCGTGATGGGAATCGCCCCGGAGCGCGTGGACGTGCTCGAGCGTGTGAGCCCGGATGCCGCCAGGAGGCTCCACCGGTCGGCAAGGTCCGCGGTCGTCACGGCGGACACCGGAGCCGAGCTCGGCCGAGACGGACCAGTGACGCAGACCAAGCACCTCGCGAGCGACGCACTGCCATTGGTGGCCGATGACTCCGCAGCCGACGACCTGCTGAGGTTCACGAGGCCGCCCGCGGCCCAACATCTCACGCTCGACCTCGATATCTCCGACGTGGAGGTGCGGGACCGCCCGCCAGCCGTCAATGGTCTCAGCGAGCGACCAACGGCGGAGCACCTCGCTCAGCTGCCGTCGATGCCACTGTTCGCAGAGGTTCCGAAATCGGTGCTGGCGAGGATCGTCAGGGAGTCCCGGTTGATCGATCTCGAGCCGGGCGAGAACCTCATCGACGTGGGCACCACGGCCGATGCCCTCTTCGCGCTGATCGAGGGAAGCGTTCAGCTCATCCGTGCCACGGATGAGGACGCGGTCGTATTGTCGGAAGGCGACGTCGTGGGCATCTCGTGTCTACTCGAGCGCGTGAGTTACGAAGGGGACGTGACCGCGCGGACGAAAGTTCGCGCCTTGCGAATCAGCAAGCTGTTGCTGGATCGGCTGGTCGCCGAGCACCCAGCGCTTGGTGACATCCTGCTCGAGGTTCTCGGGCGGCGCTTGGTCGCTACCTTGGTACGGACCTCGCCGATGTTCACGAGCTTCGACAACCGTACCCGCTCGGAGATCGCCAGCATGTTCGAGGTTCGTCGCGCCAGCCGCGGAACGGCGATTTTGGAGGCGGGGAAGCGCGCCGACGGCCTCTACATCCCCATGATCGGCAAGCTGACCGCCACCCGGCCGAGCGGCGAAGAAGTCGGGAGCCTCAAGCTCGGACGCGCCCTCGGTCAGCATTCGATGCTGACTCGAAGCCCCTCCGCTCTGACGGTCCGGGCCACCTCCGAGGTCCTAGTGCTACGGCTGTCCGCCCGACGCTTCCGCGAGCTGGTTTCGGCACACCCGAAGATGGTCGCACACCTCGAAGAGCTTGCGAGGCGGCCGAGTAGCCCGGCCTTCTCGCTTCTGCCGGAGGCTCAGGGAAACAGCGGCGCTTGAGCCCTCGCGCGGGGAGGTGCACCCCTTGACGAACCTTCTATACTGAGACTCTCATGAGTTACAGCGCGTCATTTCGTTGCGTCGCCGGTTGTCGCGGAACCTACCCTCTCAGCCAGGTCATCTACTCCTGCCCGGAGTGCGGAGAGCTCCTCGAAGTCTACCACGACATGGACGCGTTGAAGGACCGAAGCGGTTCAGCGTGGATCAAGCTGTTCGATCAACGGTGGATGACCCGCGACTGGCCGTATGGCAGTGGCGTCTGGGGCAAGAAGGAGTGGGTGCAGCCCAATCTTCGTCAAGAGAACGTCGTCTCGACGGCCGAAGGTGGCACGAACCTCTTCTGGGCCGAGCGCTTCGGCAAGACTATCGGGCTCAAGGACGTATGGATCAAGAACTGTGGCAAC
>CAZHPJ010000138.1:0-7340 GCA_964534585.1 uncultured Sandaracinaceae bacterium
ACCAGCGTCGCCAAGAACGAGGCCACGAAGTTCGGTGGGCTCGAAGTCACCCTTCGGGTGAAGCAGGTCTGGAAGGGCGCCCTCACAGAGGAGATCAAAGTGCACACCGCCGGAAGCGGCGCCGCCTGCGGCTATCCCTTCGCAAAAGGTACGACCTATTTGGTCTACGCAGTCCGTGACACAGCCGACCCCATGCGGGTTAGCCTCTGTAGCCGAACTGCGCCCGTCGAGAACGCGAAACAAGACTTGAGGTTCCTCGGCAAGCCTTCGCATCGGTTCGACGGAACGAAAGGCAAGTGCAGTGTGTCTCCGGGAAGCGCGGGCGGCCCCGGCTTTGGGTTGATCATACTGCTACTGGCAGGCGCGGCGCTGGCCATTCGACGCTTCCCCTGCGTACTCGCCTCCGCAATGCTGATCGCATCACTCTGTGGCTGCAGCACCGCACCTGCAAGGCCAGCGGCCATGGCCAAGATGGCGACCGACGACGTGACCGTCACCGAGTTGCGCGCGATGGACTACGGGTACGCAGATTTGTTCGGTCAGCTCGTCGCGGCGTGCGTGGTGGATATCGTCGCGCAGACCGACGACGCGCAGGTGCGCCAGCGCGCGTACCAATGGCGGATGTGGGCAATGCCTCAGGCTCGAGCCGCGGCATTCGACCAGGACCCGTTCATCGGCCTGGTGGAGCTTTGGACCTTGGCCAGGCAACAGCGGCACTATTTCGCCGAAGGTAGCGGCGCGAGCTACTTCGGCCCGCAATACGAATGCGTGCAGGAAACGACGAGGCGCCTCGAGCAGGAGGTGGAGCGCATGGCGTCGACCGTCGTAAGCGAGGGCCACCTGGAAACGATGACCACGAATGTGCGCGAGTGGGTCGACGAACACCCAATCGAAGACCAACTCTTCATTCGCCCGACGGCCCGCGCAGACCTTGCGGGATTGGTGCCCGAAGCGAAGCAAGGGGGCCTCCAAGCGGTGGGGAGCATCGACGAGACCTTCCGGGATCTGAACGATCGAATAACCATTCTCACTGTGCAGATTCCGACGGAGGCGCGCTGGCAGGCCGAGTACTTGGCGAACTCGCTGTTCGAGGAACGGTTCCAAGAGCCCGCCGAGTCGATGCTCGACGCGATGGAAGACCTCACCGGTTTCCTCGACGAGGTTGAGCCGATCCTATCCGCGCAAATCACGACGCTGCTGGCCGGTGTCGAGACGGAGCGGAGAGCGGTCTTCGATGCGGTCGCAGAGGAGCGGGCGATGATCCTGGAGGCTATCGAAGAAGAGCGTGTGTCGATCATGAACCGGCTCGATACGCAGGTGAGCACCGTGACGACCAAGCTCGACGACGTCGGCCGGGGCCTGATCGACCACTTCTTCGTTCGCCTGATCGAAGTTCTCGCAGCCGTGGGCGTGGTCTCGTTCTTGACCGTGGTGCTGGTGCTCGTCGTGCTTCGCAAGCGCAGCGGCAGCAACGATTGACCGCGCCCCGCGGAGCGAATATGTGCGTTGTATGGATGTGGTTTCCTTCCGAGAGACGGCCGAGCAGTACTCCGTCATTTTTCTCGACGCGTATGGCGTTCTGAAGAGCGCTGCGGGGCTCATCGATGGGGCGTTGGAGACGGTCACCTCCCTGATCGACGCGGGCAAAGAGGTTTTCGTGGTCACGAACGACTCCTCGCGCTCGCCCGAGTCGATGGCAGAACGGTACGCCCAACAGGCAGGAGGCGAGCTCTTGCCTGCCGAACGCTATGTCTCCTCGGGGCTTCTCGCGGCCGAGTATCTCGAAAAGCAGATCCCCTACGGCAAAGTCGCCTACCTCGGGAAGCCGGAGTCCGCGCATTACATCGAAATCGCAGGGAAGATCCCAGTGCCGATCGCGGACTGCTCGCTCAAGGACAACCTGGTCGCCATCGTCCTTCTGGACGACGAGGGCTTCGATTGGTTCCGCGATGTGAACGCCACCCTGAACTTGATTCGTCGTATGAATGTGCCAGTGATCGTTGCCAACGCCGACATCACCTACCCGATGCACGGCAACGACATCGCGATCGCGGTGGGCAGCCTCGGCGCCCTCCTCTCCGACATCACCGAAAAAACGTTCGTCCGCTTCGGCAAGCCCGACTCGATGATGTTCGCCTACGCCCTAGCCCGCGCCCGCGAACAGCTCCCGAAGGTCTCCAAGCGCGATGTTCTGTTCGTAGGCGACACCCTGCGCACCGACATCATCGGCGCGAACACCTATGGGTTCGACACTACCCTGGTGCTCTCAGGCAACATCCTACCCGAACAAGCCGACCTCATGATCCGCACCTCAGGCATCATCCCAACATTCATCAGCGAGTCGATCGCCACGTAGGGGGCTTGAAGCTTGGGTTCGAGGCTGGGGGGCCTGAGGCTGGGGGATCGAGGCCTGTGGCCCGAGGCCCGGGGCCCGAGGCCCGGGGCCCGAGGTTTACAGAACCTCGAGCAAGGGTTCGAAGTCTACTAGCTCTAGATACGGAAGGTATTCCTCTACTGCTTCCTGCTGTAGCCGGTGACAGATGTCGGGCTGGAAGAAGTGCTCTCCGATGCGGAGCACGTAGTTCAAGATGAAAAAGCGGTAGGCCTCTTTGAGGAAGAGGAGCTCCTCCTTCGTGTGCCGGTGCACCTCGTGGTACGCGCGCAGGAACTTCATGAAGCGCTCGTCGAAAAGCGGGTCGACCGTGTAGCTGAAAGCCGTTTGGTCCCCCTCCGCGCGGACCACCAGCGCGCAGAAATAGAGGTCGAGCATCCGCGGCTCGATGCGGAACCAGTCGTAGTCCCAGCGGGAAAAAAACTTGAAGCCATCACCGTCCATGCCGACCGAGAAGTTCCCGATGTTCCAGTCGATCAAGACGGGGATCTTCGTCCATTCATGGTAACCGAGGGCATCGGCGTTGCCGAGAAACGCGTCGCAGTGCGCCCGAACAAAGCCGATCGACGAGTCCATGAAGCCGCGATCGCGGCGCCACTCCGAGCTCCCGATCGTGTCGTGGAGACTCGCCACGTCGGCACCGAGTGACTGCCAAGTCGGCTTCACGCGATCCGAGATCTCCGTGCACTCCCGGTGGAAGAGGCCCATCTCTTGGCCGAACGATTCGACCTGCGTGTCCGTCAGGACTTTCGGCAAGAAGTCGTAGAAGGGCTGCTGCCCATAGAAGACGACCCACTCGTCTTCGTCGCGATACGTGAAGACCTCGCCGTTCTTGAGGAGCACTGGAGCTAGGAACGACGCGTAGCGCGTGCCGCGAAGCCGGTGAATCCATTCGTGGATTCGGTAGTGGTCTTGACGGAAATGCACGTACGAGCCGTAACTGGAGCGCTTGGCCACCATGGCATGCCCGTCGTCGAGAACGAGCAGATACACCGAGTTGGTGGACACGTTGGCGCTCATCTCGCGCACCTCGACTACCTCTCTGTAATCCCCGTAGGCATCCCAGGCTGCGGTCACGATGGGTGGGACGGCAGGTTCAGTCACGCGCAAACGAGCGCTTTCTACGCCTGCGCGGCGTAGATGTCCATGATGTCGTGTAGGAGCTTGATGGCCTCGGCATGGGATCGCTGGAACGCGTTGCGGCCGACGATCGAGCCGTAACCGCCGCCCTTGGCGATCTCGCCGATCTCTTCGAGCACGGCATCGGTGCCCTTGGCCGCTCCACCCGAGAAGATGACGATGCGCTTGCCGTTGAACGCCGCCTGCACGACGTGCTGGATGCGCTCTGCCAGGGTGCCGATGGGGATGCTCTCGTAGCTCTTCTTGGCAGCATCCTGGAAGACCACCTCGGTCGGGGGCTTCACCTTCACGACATGCGCGCCGAGTTGGCAGGCGATCTGCGCGGCGTATGCCGCGACGTCGATGGCGGTCTCAGCCTCCTTGGGCATGTCGCCACGCGGGTACGACCACACGACGGTCGGCAGACCGACGGCGCGCGCATCGTTGATGAGGTCCCTGAGGTCTTGGTACATCTGATTGCGAAGGCCGCTGCCTGGATAGATCGTGTAGCCAATCGCCGCGCAACCAAGCCGAAGCGCGTCGTCGACGGCAGAGGTGAGCGCTGAGCACGGTGTGTCGGGCCCGCCGAGCGAATCGCTATTGTTCACCTTCAGGATGAGCGGAAGCCGGCCGGCATACTCGTGCGCGATCGACTCGATGAAGCCAAGAGGCGCCGCATAGCCATTGCAGCCCGCCTCGACCGCAAGCGCCGGATGATAGGCGGGGTCGTAGCCGGAAGGGTTGGGGGCAAAAGACCGAGCGGGCCCGTGCTCGAAGCCCTGGTCAACCGGCAGGATGACGACTTTGCCCGTTCCCGCGAGCCGCCCGGTGTTCAGCAGCCGCCTGAGGTTTCCAATGACGCCAGGATTCTCCCCGGCGTAGTTGGCGAGGATCTTCTCGACTTTATCGCTCATACCCGTACCTCCGTCTCTCGCAGGCAACTTTAGCTCAGACCGCGGGGCCGGTCATCCGAATCGGAAGGGGAGACCGGCGCAAGTCTTGCACCAAATAGGCGTCACGGGCTGGGAGTGGCCTCCCATGAGCCCGAGCAGGTCCCGTCAGGCACGGCGCCAACGGTAGCCTCGCCCGATGCGGTGTTGCCGTTGAAGGTGCCGCTGATGTCCCAAAACCCCGCGAGCCCACCTTGCTGGTTGAGCAGATGAAAGGTCCCATCGACGATGGGGATCTCCTCGTTGGTCGAGAAGCCGCCCTCACAGCCTAGGAAGTCGACAACGAGCGAGTTCAGTCGGCATTCCGGGCTTGGATCCACCGCCCGCACGAGCGCGCTTCCGTCCTCGCTGAGGTTGAAACAGATGGTGAAAGAACCGTCTGCACCCCCCTGGCCAGGGCCTGTCCAGAGGCCGGGGGGAGGAACCACCTCGGTGCCACCGCTGCCGGCCATTCCGCCCGTACCGGCAGCCCCACCGGCGCCCGAAGTGCCACCGGGACCCTCATTCGTGGAGCCACTGCAGCCCGCCAGGGGCAGGATCAGCAAGCCAAACACGCCCACCCAATTCCAGATAAAATACCTCATGACAACCTCCCGAATCGAAGAACCCGTGGCCACCAGACGCAACAGGCATGCCAGCCGATTCCGAAGTGATTTTGGTACGTACCCGACTCAGACGGCGCAGGTTTTGCGCCCCGCCTTCAATCGATGCCGCAAAAGCGAGTGGTGGATCCGGGGGCCGGCGTCGGCTCGATCCGTCACGCCCGAACGGATTGGCCCGCCGACTGCCCCTCCGCATAGAACCCGGCGATTTCCGTCGCGTACTTCTCGCTAACGATGTTTCGTTTCACTTTGAGGGTCGGTGTCAGCTCACCGCCGTCAACGCTGAAAACGGTCGGAAGAATGTGGATCTTCTTGATCGTTTGGTAGCGCGCGACCTTGGAGTTGCAGACATGTTGCATCTCCTCCTCGATGTACCGCTTCACCTCAGGGTTCCGGGCGGCACTCGCAACGTCGCTCAAGCCAGAAATCTGAGAGGCCACCTCGAGCTCGGGCAGCGCCTCTGGGTCGAGCACGATCAACGCCGCCAGGTACGGTTGCCGGTCGCCAACCACCACCGCTTGTCCGACCCCGGGAATCGACTGCAGGTAACCCTCCATCTCGGAGGGCGCGACGTTCTTGCCGCCAGCCGTGATGATCAGGTCCTTCTTGCGGCCCGTGATCACGATGTAGCCATCCTCGTCGATGGCGCCCAGGTCGCCGGTATGCATCCAGCCCTCGTCACCATAGAGCTCGGCGGTGTGCTCCGGGAGGCGCAGGTAGCCCTTCACCATGTTGGTACCCCTGAGCAGAATCTCGCCGTCATCGGCGATCTTGACTTCAACGCCCGGAATGGGCTTGCCGATGGTGCCGAACTTCAGCCTTCCCTCGGGCTGCACGGACGCAAACGCCGAAGTCTCGGTCATCCCGTAGCCCTCGTGAATCGGCACACCGATCGACGCGAAGAACTCCAGAGTGGAGACCGAAATCGGAGCTGCACCGCTGAGCGCGACCTGCAGCTCGTCCAAGCCGATCGCGCCCTTGATTTTCGAAATCACGAGCTTGTTGGCAAGGCTTCGCGAGAAGCTCGACACCGGCTGGCCCGTGGCGTTTTCTTGCTTGAACGCGGCAAGCTCCGTTTTGCGAGCCCAGGCTGCCAACTTAGCTTTGATACCGGTGGCCTCGGCCAACTTGCCGCGAAGCGCCGCCTCGAACTTCTCCCAGACACGCGGCACCGCCAGGAAGAAGGTCGGGTGCACATAGGTGAGGTAGTCCTTGATCTGTGTGAGGTCGCTGCAGAAGTAAGTCTCGGCTTGGATGGTGAGCCCGGCAAAGTTGGTCACCCCCTGCTCGGCCGCGTGACATAGCGGCAGATAGCTAACACCTCGCGTTTTCGTCTCGAGGAGGGAAGGAAACAGCTCCGCGACGGCGTTGGCGATGACCTCGATCCCCCGATGCGAGAGCATTGCCCCTTTCGGCAGTCCCGTCGTACCCGAGGTGTAGACCAGGAGCGCGACGTCATCGATCTGCACGGCGGCGAGCCGCGCGTCGAGCTCGGCGTCCGTCACCGAATCGCCCTTCTCCATCAGCGCGGCAAGCGTGATGACCCGCGGGTCGCTCGAGCCGAGGTCGTCCATCGTCACGATGTGCTCGATGGGGCTCTCGCCGCCAGCGATCGAGATGTACTTGTCGAGTTGGGTTTGGTCGTCACAGATCGCGATCTTCGCCTGCGCGTTGCCGATGATGTAAGCGATCTGCTCCGGTAGCAGCGTGGTATAAAGCGGCGCCGGAATCCCCCGCGCGGCGTTGATGCCGTGTTGGCAGATGACCCAGTCGCACCGATTGGCGCCAACGATGGCAACGCAGTCCTCGGGCTGAAGGCCGAGGGACATCAGCCCCTTGCCGACACGTCGTACCTGGGCCCAGTACTCGGCCCAGGTCGTAGTCGTCCAACTGCCATCCGGATTGCGATCGTGAAGGGCAGCCTCGCCCGGGTATGCCCTAGCCCCGCCCTCGATTCGCGAGAGCATCGTTCCTTGCAGCGTCATGGCTCCTCCTAAAGAGACGCCCACGCTACCCGATCCCAGGGCGCGATCACTAGTGCAATCCTTGCGCCTGGCCCTGACACTGACGCTGACGCTGACACTGGCGCTGCCGCTGGCACTGGCGCTGCCGCTGGCACTGGCGCTGGCACTGGCACTGCCACTGCCACTGCCGCTGAAAACCGGCGGAGGAGGAGGGATTCGAACCCCCGGTAGAGTCGCCCCTACAACGGATTTCAAATCCGCCGCCTTCGACCGCTCGGCCACTCCTCCCTGGTCGGGGCGATTTAGCACATGC
>CAZHPJ010000139.1:0-7327 GCA_964534585.1 uncultured Sandaracinaceae bacterium
GTCCCGGGCCTTGGGCCTCAGGACACGAGACCTCAGACTCGCGCCTCGCAGCCCGAAACCTCAGCCCCGAGATCTCCGCGGCCGTCCCTAGCCGTTCTCCGGTGACTCGGTTGACCTGCGTGCGTTGCGTTGTGTCGCACGGGTGGTCAGGCGCGTCTTAGTCGCTGAACCGCGATGAGACCCTCGACGATCATCCACAGGAGCAGTACGAGCAGGAGTGCGGCCAATGCGGCTAGCGGCGCGTTGCCTTCCGCGAGGAACTGCTGGAGATTGGTGAACAGCGCTAGGCCTGCCACGGGCATCACCAGGGCCATCGGGATGACCAAGGGCCAAACGGGTCGCTTTCGGGCGAAGAAATACAGCGCCAGCGTCATCAGTGTGAGAGCCGCCAGCAGTTGATTGCTCGCGCCGAAGATCGGCCACAGCACCCAGCCCACGGCTCTGGCCTGGCCCGTCGTTGGATCCGGTGTCTCGGCGAGGGCTAAGTACATGGCCGGCACGACCGCGATGACCGTCGCGATGTACGGATTGGTCAGCGGCTTGATCCGCAGCGCAACGCCGAGCTCGCCGAGCACGAATCGTTGGATGCGCGCTGCTGTGTCGAGCGATGTGGCGGCAAACGCGATCACCAGAACCGCCATCAGGGTGCGCGCAAGCTCCGGGGACAAACCAACGGCCTCGAGGAAGGCACCGCCGCCGAGCACGAACGCGGCTGCCTTGTTACCGCCGGCGTGTGCCCAACTGTCGTAGTAAACCGCCCAGCTCAAGTCATCGACCACGCCTTGGCCGGGGAGGGTGCACGCGCCAACTAAGCCGATGCCTGCGACTGCGGCAAGCGTTGAGGCAAGGGCGAGTGAGCCTTCGCCTAGCATCCCGCCGTACCCGATGAGCCGCGAGTCTCGGAGGTGCTCGATCTGCTTCGATGTCGTTCCTGACGCGACGAGCCCGTGGAAACCGCTAATCGCCCCACAGGCAATCGTGACGAACAAGATCGGGAAGATCGAAGGGGCCCCGGCCTCGGCGGTGCGGTACACGGGAGCGTCGAACGTTGGGTGCGCGATGAGGACGCCGAGGAACAAGAGCCCGAGCCCGACGAAGAGTTGGTGGCTGTTGATGTAATCGCGCGGCTGCAGCAGCAGCCAGACCGGCAAGAGGCTGGCAATTGCCGAATAAATCAGCAGAAAGAAGATCCAGCCCGTCGTTACGCTGTGCTCGTCGAGCCCCATGGCAACGAAGTCGATCGGCACCTTCGTTCCGACCCAGACGAAGAAGTAGAGCACGCTGAGCGCGATCAGCGACGGCCAGAGGATCTTCACGCGGCGTTTGTAGACGAGCCATCCGATCACGAGCGCCACGATGATCTGGATGTTGATCGGGATGACGCTGGTTGGTTGGCTGACGAAGAGTCCAGCAATGGCCATCGCGAAGACGGCGAGGACGAGCCATATCAGCACCAGCACGAAGCACATGAACAGGATCCGAGCACGCCCGCTGATCGTCTTGGCGGTGATGTCCGCGATCGACCGTCCCTTTTCGCGTACGCTTGCGACCAGCGCGCCGAAGTCGTGCGCGGCGCCCATGAAGATCGTGCCAAGGACGACCCACGCCAGTGCGGGACCCCAGCCCCAGTACGCGGCCACGCAAGGACCGATGATAGGCGCC
Organism: uncultured Sandaracinaceae bacterium; assembly: GCA_964534585.1. Classification (GTDB taxonomy): domain Bacteria; phylum Myxococcota_A; class Polyangia; order Polyangiales; family Houyiibacteriaceae; genus SG8-38. The sequence continues at coordinate 1,663 of CAZHPJ010000139.1, forward strand.
GCGCCCGCAATTGAGGTGAAGTGGTGCCCGAACAGGACCGCGCGTTGCGTAGGCACGAAGTCGACGCCGTCATCGACCTCGCGCGCTGGTGTGACGATGTCCTCTTGGTCTTGGTAGATACGCTCGCCGAGAAATCGCGCGTAGAATCGATATGCGATCAGGAATGAACCGAGGACCAGAGCTGCGGCCAACGCTGCCATTGGTCGCGTTGGTGGGCTTTTTTCAGATTTTGGTCAAGCACAATCCCGCTTTCCTTTGCGACGAATAACGCTAAGGTCTCGGCATGAGTGGGACCTTCCGACCCCATGGCGCCTGGACCGCCCTGACGACTCCGTTCTCGACGGACGGGCAGGTCGACTACGACGTCCTGCGTCGGCTGATCGAGTTTCAGGTGCGGGAAGGCGTCGACGGCGTCCTTCCGTGCGGAACGACCGGCGAATCTCCCACCCTCTCGTGGCAGGAGCACGACGCGGTCATCGATGCCACGGTACGAGCGGTGGAAGGGCGTGCTGGCGTCTTGGCGGGCGCGGGCAGCAACAACACGCAGGAAGCGATTCGCGCGAGCACCCAGGCTAGGGAATCCGGCGCCACCGCGGTGTTGCTGGTGGACTGCTATTACAATGGCCCATCGAGCCTAGAGCTGCGTACCGAGTACTACGAGCGAATCCTCCGCAATGTGCCTGAAATTCCCATCGTGCCTTACGTGATCCCGGGGCGAAGCGGTTGCGCGCTTTCGGCTGCCGATCTCGCCATCTTGCACCTCAACGATCCGAAGCGGGTGCCCGCCGTGAAGCAAGCTACAGGCGACCTCGATCGGATGCGCTTGGACCGCCAGCTGGCAGGGCCGGCGTTGAGCATTCTGTCCGGCGACGACGACTTGACGCTCACGATGATGCGCGACGAGGAAATCGGCGCGTGTGGGGTGATCAGCGTGATCTCGAACATCGCGCCGGGCGCCATCGGATCGCTGGTTCGCGCGCAGGTAGCCGACGACACCGAAGAGGCCGATCGGCTCATCGGGGCGATCGCTCCGTTGCTCAGGCTCGTCACATGCTCGGTCACCGCAGTGAGGACCTTGCCCAACGGACAAAGCGTCGAAGTCACCGACAAGTTTCGAAACCCGGTGCCGCTCAAGACCATGATGGCGGGGCTCGGGATGATCGCGGTGACCAAGCGCCCGCCGCTTGGGCGCATGAGCCCGACGGCAGTCGCGCAGTGCCGAGATGCGCTGAGCCAGGTGCACACCGCAGACCCGGGTATCCTCGGCCCGATCGAGGAGGCGTTCGAGGTACGGATCGACCAGCGCCTTGGGGACGACACGATTTGGTCGGCGCTCGCCCGTTGAGGGGATCGTGTACCGAGCGCTGATTCGTCCCCTGCTGTATCTGCTCCCCGCGGAGGCTGCTCATCATTTCGCTTTCGCTTGTCTGCGAGCGTTGGCCGCGATTCCGGGAGTGCTGGCGCTCGTACGACGCGCGCTGCACAGGAGCGACGCCTCGTTGCGGGTTCGAGCACTGGGCCTCGACTTCCCAAACTCAATCGGGCTCGCTGCGGGCTTCGACAAGGATGCTGTCGGGTACGAGGCCTTGGGGGCGCTCGGCTTCGGCTTCATCGAGGTGGGGACGCTGACTGGAGAGCCGCAGCCGGGTAACCCGGCGCCGCGGCTGTTCCGGCTCCCGCGCGACCGCGCGTTGATCAACCGCATGGGCTTCAACAACCATGGCTCCGCGGATGCGGTCGCGCGCTTGCAGCGGCCGCACGAGACGATCGTGGGGGTCAACATCGGCAAGACCAAGCTCGTCCCCGAAGAGGAGGCAATCAGCGATTACGTGGCCAGCGCCAAGCGGCTGGGCCCGCTCGCTGACTACGTGGTGGTCAACGTGAGCTCACCCAACACACCGGGCCTGCGCGACCTGCAGGCGACGAAAAAGCTGCGCCCGCTGTTGGCCGCAGTTCGTGAAGCACTCGATGAAGTGTCCCCCGCCCGCCGTGTCCCGCTGCTGGTGAAAATCGCACCAGATTTGGCTGACGAGGACGTCGATGCCGTTGCCGATCTCGCGCTCGACCTCGGCCTCGACGGAATCATTGCGACCAATACGACGATTCAACGAGACGGGCTCGCAAGCGATGCTGCCGACGTCGCACGCTGCGGCGCGGGCGGCCTGAGCGGTCCACCGCTGCGACAGCGCTCACTCGAAGTCTTGAAGCGCCTGCGAGCCAAGGTCGGCGACCGGACGGTGTTGATTTCAGTCGGCGGCATCGAGACGGCGGAGCAGGCTTGGGAGCGGATTCAGGCCGGGGCGACGTTGGTGCAGATCTATACGGCGTTCATCTACGAGGGTCCGTTGTTGCCGAGCAGGTTGGCGAAGGGAACAGCCGAGCTGGCTGGCCAAGATGACGTGGCATCCACTCGCTGACAGCGTCAGTGTCCGCTACTCCCTCGCATCCACCACGGCGGCTGCCACGGAGTCCGACCAGACGTTTACCGTCGTCCGGCACATGTCGAGGATGCGGTCCACCGCGAGGATCAGCGCTACTGCGCTCGTCGGGAGTCCGACTGCATTGAGGACGACCACCATCATGACCATGCCGGCGTGCGGGATGCCGGCGGCGCCGATACTGGCGAGCAGTGCCGTCAATGCGACAATGGCTTGTTGCGCGAGGCTGAGGTCCAAGCCGTATACCTGCGCGATGAACAGGACCGCTACTGCTTCGTACAGCGCGGTGCCGTCCATGTTGATCGTTGCGCCAAGTGGGAGCACGAAAGAGGCTACCTGCGGCTTCACGCCTGCCTCTTCCACGCTTTGCATCGTGAGGGGGAGGGTGCCGTTGCTCGAAGCCGTGCTGAAGGCAGTCACCAATGCCGTGGTGAGCGTTCGGGCGTAGGCGATCGGTGATCGGCCGGTAGCAATCTTCAGGATCAACGGCAGCGTCACCGCCGCGTGAATCAAGAGCGCGATAAAGACCGCCAGGACGTACCAGCCCAGGACGCGAAACGCTGCAGGGCCTTTGCCGGCAGCAGCGTACAAGGTGAAGCCGAACACCCCAATGGGAGCAAACTTCACCACGAAGAGCGTCATCTGCATCATCACGTCGAAGAGGCCCGAGAAGAAGCGTCTGACCACGCTGGCGTCCTTCGACCCCTCGCGATGTTCGGCTAGCCCGATGAATACGCCGATCAGGAGTGAGAAGAAGATGACCGGCAGCATGTCGCCCGCGGCTGCCGCGGCGAGCGGGTTCTTGGGAATCAGTCCTTCGAGTTGCTCCCATAGGACGACGCCTATGCCGCCCGGCGCTTCGGCGAGCAGCACGTGGCTCGCAGCGCCGTCTTCGAGCAGGGCGAGCTCCGCGCCATCGCCCGGGCGAATGAGATTCACTACAGCGACGCCGGTTACGATGGCGATGAAGCTCGTCGTTAGATAGAAAGCGATGGCGCGCCCCCCGATCGACCCCAAGCTCCTGAGGTCGCCCATGCTGGTTACGCCTGTGATCAGCGACGAGATGATCAGCGGGACGACGAGCATTTGCAGCAGCCTGAGGAAGAGATCACCCACCTCCTTGCCGACCATGGCCACCTTGCCGACGATGTCCGTATCGACCATGCCCTGGCCGCCGGCCCAGTTGAGCCCAAGCCCGAGGGCGGCGCCTAGACCCATCGCGATCAGGATCCAATGATGGAGTTGAAGTCGTCTCACCGGCGCGCATTATGCGGACGCCCCTCTTCGATGTAAAACCAACCCATGACCGACACGCATCCAGATGAAGGCCCACTTTTCGAGCTGCGCGGAGCGCTCGATGGGCTCGATCACCAGCTGTTGGAGCTTCTGGTCCGGCGGATGGACATCGTGGCGGACATTGCCGCACGTAAGCGAGAGCGCCAGGTGCGCATTCGCGATCTCGCCCGCGAGCGCCGGGTTCTGGATGACCGGTGCGCCCGCGCCAAGGAGCTCGGCCTTCCGGTGGCGAGCATCGAATCGGTCTGGCGGCAGTTGATGCTCATGAGCCGCGAGCGGCAAGCGGCGCTACGGGCAGAGGTCCCTCTCGATGTCGAGCTCAAAACGATCGCCATCATTGGCGGTGAAGGGGGGATGGGACGCTCGCTCACCACGTTGTTCTCGGATCTCGGTCATGGCGTGCTCAGTGCAGACCTCGAGACCGAGCTCCGGCCTGCCGACGTAGCGGCGACCGCGGACGTCGTCGTCATCAGCGTGCCAATCCGCGAGACGCGAGCGGTCATCGAGCAACTCGGCCCCTTGGTTCGCGAGGACGCGCTCCTCATGGATGTCACGTCCATCAAGACCGACCCGATGGCGGCCATGCTGGCGTCGACCGAGGCCAGTGTCGTTGGTACTCATCCGATGTTTGGCCCCGGGGTCAACACCTACCAGGGTCAGCGTGTCGTGATTTGTCCCGGTCGAGGGGACGCCTGGCTAGACTGGACTCGGCAGATGTTCACGGCGCGCGGCTTGGTCATTTCGGAGGCGACACCCGCCGAGCACGATTCGATGATGGCGATCGTGCAAGTCCTGCACCATTTCAAGACACAGGCGCTCGGGCTCGCGTTGAGACGCACTGGCATGCCGCTCGAAGAGACGCTTCGCTTCACCTCGCCAGCTTACCTGCTCGAAACTTACGTGACCGGCCGCCACTTCGCGCAGTCACCGGACCTGTACGGACCGATCGAGATGCTCAATCCCGACTCGCAACGCGTGATCGACGCGTTTAGGCAGGCCGCGGCCGAACTGGCGGAAATTCTTGCCGCGGGCGACCAAGAAGCGTTCAACCAAGTATTCGCGGACGTTCGCGCATTCTTCGGCGAGTTCACGGATGAGGCCCTCGAGCAGAGCGGCTTCCTCATCGACCGCCTCGTGGAGTTGAGTGCCGGGCGCTCTTAGTTCTACAGACTCAATTGACGCTCGCCGCCGCATCTGCGATGCCGTCAGCATGGTGCAGGTTGCGATACACGGAGCTGCAGGTCGTATGGGGCAAAGCGTCGCCTCGGTCCTGAACGCCGATTCCGAGGCGCACCTCGTCGCCGCGATGGATCGCGAAGGCAACGAGCTGCTCGGGCGCGACATGGGCGTCCTGTCCGGTGGGGCGCCGTCCGGGATCTGCATCACGTCTGACGTCGAAGAGTTTCTGAGCAACGTCGAGGTCGTCATCGACTTCACCGTTGCGTCGGCGACCGCGAAGCTTCTCCCACTCTGTGCGGGGCAGCACATTCCGATGGTGATCGGAACCACGGGGCTCGATGCCACGACGCGCGCCGGCCTCGAGCGGGCCGCAGAGAGGGTGCCGATCGTTTTCGCGCCCAACTACAGCCAAGGTGTCAATGCGTTGTACTTTCTTGCGGCGCGCGCGACGGAGCTCTTGGGGCCGACCTTTGACGCCGAGATCGTCGAGATTCATCACCGGCACAAGGTCGATGCACCCAGCGGCACTGCAGTTCGCCTCGCCGAGGTGGTGACCAAGGTCAAACAGCTGGACCCTGAACGGGCAGTGAGTCACGGCCGAAGCGGCCATGTCGGAGCAAGGCCTGTGGAGGAGGTGGGCGTGATGGCGCTGCGGGGCGGTGACGTCGTCGGCGAGCATACTCTCTACCTCGTGGGAGAGGGCGAACGCATCGAGCTCACACATCGCGCGACCGACCGGTCGATTTTTGCAC
>CAZHPJ010000140.1:0-7327 GCA_964534585.1 uncultured Sandaracinaceae bacterium
AGCCGCGCGCGACGGCGGTATCCGAGGTCTGCTGGCGACGCGACCCATTCGATCTCCGTTTCGCCTGCGCCGGGTAGCCCACGGCACGCGTCTCGGAGAAAGCCCTGCTTGATGTCGCGTTGAAGGGCGGCGCTCGCGATCATCAACGGGCACCCGCCGCAGCGCGATGCGTCGACACAAGCCGGCTCTCTGCGCTCGACGGAGGCTCGTAGCACTCGTGTCAGGCGACCCCTCGATGCGCCGCGTTTCGACGATGTCAGGGCGAGCTCGATACGCTCACCGGGCAACGCTCCGGGCACCAGTACGACGCCGCGTGCGGTCTCGACCACCGCGTCGCCTCCACGGCCAACCGCGCGAACGTTGCCTTCTACCAAGCGCTTGCCAGCCATCACTACTGGAAATACTGGAGTGGCAATCCCCGTTCGAACAGGAATCGGAAGTCACCATCGAGCACGGCCCGGCGCGCATCGGGCTCGCTGTTGTCGACGAGCTCGACGTTGGTGAAGACGGCAACGGTTTCCTTGGTGTCGTTGTCCGCCCAGGGCACGTACAGCTCGTCAAAGCGAATCGTGCCCGAGACTGCGGCGTAGAAGACAGGAATGCGAGCAATCCCGGGACAGGTCGCGTTGAGATAGAGTGCCAGCTCGACTGGCGACGCGAGCCCGCCGAAGTCGATTTCGGTGCCTAGCATGCTCTCCTTCAGCACCTCCGGGTCGCGGATGAAGACGGAGATACCGTCGCTGAAGCTCTGGAGGTCACTGCCACGCTGCACGACGATGTTGATGACCTCGACGGCGCCGCTCGGCTGCATCGCGAAGAAGTCCGGGTTCAGCTCGAACGGCTCCCCGTCCAGACCGCAGTCGGGTGCCCATACTTGGCCGACGGCGCTGCCCTCACCGCTGCCCTTCGCGCAACCTGCGGCGAGCAGCATGCACAGGACGAACGTGCCGAGCTCATGCAATGAAACCGCCACCGATCACCTCATCACCACGGTATACCACCGCGGCTTGACCGGGCGTAATCGCCCGCTGAGCTTCGTCGAAGCGCACCTCGAACCCGTCGCCGGCCGGCGTGACGCGTGCGACCGCGCCACGATGCCGATATCGGATGCGAACCTCGCCCTCAAAAGCATCCGCGGGGCGGCCGGCGACCCAATGAGCATCGGTCGCGGTCAGCGCCTGGCCGTAGAGTCGTGACTCATCACCTACGACCACCTCGGCGGACTCGGAAATGATCTGAAGGACATACCGCGTGCCTCCGCCTCCGAGGCCCAGCCCGCGACGTTGGCCGCGGGTGAAATTGGCGACCCCGTCATGGCGGCCGAGCACGGTGCCGTCCGGGTCGACCATGTTCCCGGACCTGCTCAGGCTTCCCTGACGATTGATGAAGTCGCCGACGTCGCCATCGGGCACGAAGCACAGCTCCTGCGACTCCGGCTTGTCCGCGTTGGGCACGCCTAAACGCCTGCCTGCTTCGCGGACCTCTGACTTCCTGAGGTTGCCGAGCGGAAAGACCAGCCGCTCGAGCGTCGACTGTGGCAGCCCGAAGAGGAAGTAGCTTTGATCCTTGTGGTCGTCGCGACCACGCAACAGACGGAGTTGGCCATCGGCGGCTCGTTGGAGGCGCGCGTAGTGTCCGGTCGCGACGTGGGTTGCGTCGAAGCGGCGCGCTACGTCCGCCAAGTAGGTGAGCTTCACGGTGCGGTTGCAGCTCACGCATGGAATCGGCGTGCGCCCGGCTTGGTAGTCGGTGACGAACGGGTCGACCACGTGCTTGCGAAAAGCCTCTCGTTCGTCGAGGACATAGTGAGGGATGCCGAGGTGCTCACAGGTGCGGCGAGCATCGTCGCGGTCTTCCGGAGCGCAGCATCGGCCCACTTGTTGCTCGCCGTCCGCGTCCCACAGATGGAGCGTCACACCCACCAGGTCGTGCCCCGCTTCGTGCAACAGCGCAGCAGCGACCGAGGAGTCCACCCCGCCGCTCATCGCAACCAGCACTCGCTTCACTTCAGACATCGGGACTCTCACACTGAACAAATGGACCGTGGGTTGTTACACTTAATGGAAATACGAAACGTCAAAAATAGGAGTTCAAGTAACTCAATATTATCACGATGTTACGGCTTAAAACATCGAAACAAAAGAGGTTTTATTCCTGAGAGTTGAAATTTGCTTGAGGTTTTAAGCGCCGCTGCGGGTCAGGACTTGCCGAAACACGCGTGATGTCATCTCGATATCCCGGTCCGTCGTCTCGATACCTAGACTGATTCGAACCGCAGAGCCAGCGCGCCACTGCTCATCCGGATACATCGCACGAATCACAGCTGAAGGCTCCTGGAGCCCGGATGAGCATGCCGCCCCCGCCGAAATGCAGACTCCCTCTAGATCGAGCGCGGCGACCAGGAGCGGGCCCCTCCAGCCGCGGAAGCTCAGGTTGGACACCGTGTTCGCCCGTGGGGCGCCGTCGCCGTTGACGGCACCGCCCAGCCCCGTAAGCCTTGTTTCGATGCGGTCGCGCAGCTCGAGGACGCGTGGTTGGCGTGCGAGGCGATGTCCGGTCAAACGGCAGGCTGCCCCGAAGCCGACCATGCTCAACGTATCTAGCGTTCCCGGGCGCCGCCCTCGCTCCTGCGAGCCGCCATCGAGCACTGGCTCGAGCTCGAGGCCCCTGCGTACCCAACAGGCTCCTGCGCCTGCGGGCCCGCCGATTTTTTGTGCGGCGACGGCGATGGCGTCTGCTCCGAGCGCGCCGACGTCGACCGGCACTTTGCCCAGCGCTTGCGTCGCGTCCACGAACAAGCGCGCCGCCTGCCGACGGCAAGCCTGCGCGTACTCCCGGACTGGAAATATGGTGCCGGTCTCATGGTTCACCCATTGGATGGCAACGAGCGTGTTGGGGCTCAGATACCCCGCCAGCTCGTCGGCGCTCGGTGGTTGGCCTTTCGCGAAGCCGAGCTCGATGACCTCGCGCCCTTCACGTCCCAGTCGCCGCACGCTTTCCGCAACTGCCGGGTGCTCGGCTTGGCTCGTCACGACCCGAGCACACCCGGCGGCGAGCCCGCGGATTCCGAGGTTGCAGGCCTCTGTGCCTCCGCCGGTCATCACCACGTCCGCGGCCACAGCACCGATCGATTCGGCAACGTCCCTGCGGGCGGCCTCGAGCAGCTGGCGCGAGGCACGTCCGGCGGCGTGAACGCTCGATGGATTGGCCCAAGCCACCCCCGCCGCTTCTTCCATCGCGTGCCGGACCGTGTCGGGTGGCGGCACCGCTGCGTGGTGGTCGAGATAGATCACTTCGCTTGCGTCTCGGGCCGTTCCCGCAGGCAGCCGACCCGAAGCTCGACGAGGGTCCCTGAAAGCTGCCGCTCTGCGACCTCCCCGGCGGGCGGGCTCGAAATCTCGATGCTTCCGCCAAGCGCTTCAGTGACCCGCCTCGCGAACGCCAGGCCCAACCCGACGCCGCCGTGATCGCGGGTCACCGAGCCATCGACTTGATAGAAGGGTTCCATGATGCGCGCGATGTGCTCGGGACGAACCCCGGGGCCGCTGTCCGCAACGGCGAACAGCAGGTGGTCCTCGCCTTCCGGGCGCACCTCGACGGCCACTTCGCCGCCGGTTGGCGTGAACTTCGATGCATTGTCGAGCACGTGCACCATTGCCCGAACGAGCTTGTCCGGATCACCTTGCGCAGGCATCGGCTCGTCGGGAACGCGCTCGGAGAGCGTCACGTCGCGCTCATCGAGCTTCGCGCGAATTTGATCGAGCGCCTTCGTCGCAACCGCCCGAAAGTCGTACGGGCGCGTGTAGTAGTGCATACGTCCGGTCTCGAGCGAGCTGGCGTCGAGCAGCATGTCAACGACCGAACGAAGGCGTTGTGTCGACGTTTCGATTGAGCTGAGACACTTGCGTTGCAGATCGGTCAGCGGCCCGAGCTCTTCGTTGAGCAACAGGCGCAAGTAGCCAACGACCGGCGTCATCGGCGTGGCGAGCTCGTGACTCACGTTCTGCAGAAACTCGCGACGAAGCCTTGCGATGTCCTCGAGTCGTTGGTTGGTTTCGGAAAGTTCGACGATCTTCTTTTCGAGACGCGCGACGATTTTCTGCGTGCGCTCGCGCAGCAGTCGATCGCTTCCGTCGTCGATCCACTCTCGATGCCCCCCGAGGAACTGGGCGATGGTCTCCGCGAAGTGCGCCGCGTCGATCGGCTTGGAGATGAAGCCGTCACAACCCACGGCGAGCGTGGAGTCCCGGTCTCCCTCGGCCGTGATCGCCACGATCGGGACTTCCTGCAACGCCGGCATCCCACGAAGCCGCAGGGTGACCTCATACCCGTCGAGATCGGGGATATTGATGTCCACCAGGACGAGATCCGGCAGGGTGTCGCGCGCAAGCTGGATGCCTTCCACGCCCCCCTCGGCCTCGATCACGTCATGCCCGGCCGCCCCGAGCAGCTTCTGTACGAGGCGCCGATTGTTGGGATCGTCCTCGATGTGCAGGACTCGAGCCATCGAGGCCAGATGCTATCAGCCTCTCGGGCTTGCCGCACGTGGGCACCCTAGCTAGGGATCGGGCATGGTACCGCGATTGGTCGAGCAGCTCGTCGACGCCGGACTCGTCACTGAGGCCCAGGCGCTGGCCAGCGACACCAGTGATCCGCTCGCACCATCAGCTCGTATCGTTCAAAACCTCGTCGCCGCAGGTCTCGACGAGCGCGTATTGGCCGCCTTCTTCGTCTCTCTCGGATTCGGTCCCATGCTCCAAGCGCAAGAGCTCGCCCGTGCCGACCAGAATCTCGTTCGCCGTTTGCGAGCAATCGACGCGCACGACATTTGCGCGATGCCACTGCGGCCGAGTCCTGCGGGTGCGATCGTCGCCATGGCTGATCCTACCGACGATCGCGCGACGGCCAAGCTCAGCGAAGCGCTCGGAGGAAGCATCTTGCCAACCGCGGCGAAGCTCTCAGACCTGCTAGCGTCAATCGAGCAAGCCTATCCGACAGAACGCCCGCCCCTCGTCCCCGATCCGCAGGCGTTGGCCCGTTCGCAGACGCCGAGCGGTGTCGTGCCGCTCGTCCAGGAAAAGCCGGAGCTTGGTACGGAGCAAACGCTATCCGCGCTCGACCCCTCGCTTTCCGAGTTGGCATCCACCGCAAGCCCGGTTTGGGATCGTGCGTGGCGCCGTTCGGCCACGGTGCGACCGCCGACTGTGTCCGACTCCGCCGTCGATGCGGATCTCGCCGAGCTAGGCCGCGTGACCTCGCGCGATGACGTCGTGCGCGTTGCATGTCGGGCGTGCCTGACCGCGGCGCGGGGCGCAGCGTTCCTGGCGCTTCGCAAAGGTGTGTTTCGTGGATGGGATGGCGGAGGTCAGGACGTGACGAGCGCGGGCATCCGAAGCCTATGGGTGCCGGCGAGCAATCCTTCGATCCTCAACGAGGTCCTCCACACCGGGCGTGTCTTCCACGGAGCCTATGGACAGACCGCCGCAGACCACCTTTTTCGAGCGGCCCTTGGAAGCCAGGGCCGCAATGTCCTCATCGTCCCTGTGATGATCGGCTCACGACTGGTTGGGGTCTTGTGTGCCAACGATCCGGCAGCCGATACGAGCGTCGTGGAGCGGATCGCCGAGGCGATGGGCCAGGCCTTCGAGCGGCTCATCGTTTCCAAGAAATCGGGGAGTTAATTGACGAAAACGGCCTGGAGGCTGGGGTCGGCCCCCTTGGCGAGCCGGAGAAGCCGGCGGCGCTCCCGCAGGACCGAGGAGGCATAGCCATTCTGCTTGTCGCAGCGGCCAGAATTGTACCATGCGAGGCCCTTTTGGACGTCGCCGCCACAGCGGGTGACCGCCCAGTCGTAGAGCCCGAGCCCTGCTTCGAGCACCTCTCGCTGACATGCCCCGGGGCGCAGGCTGCACTCGTTGCGATACCGCTCGTTGTAGACAAATGGCACGGTCTTGCCTCTGTACTTCGGGTTGAGCTGAACGACGCCGCGAGCGCCGATCGGGCTCACGGCCAGTGGGTTGAGACCTGATTCGCGCATGGCGATGGCCGCCGTGAGGAACGGGTCGACGCCTGCCCGGTTGCTTGCTTCGGTGATCAAACGCGATAGCGTTGCGATGCGCGCCCGGCACCCACCTTGGCTTACGCGGCAGTGCTGCACGTGAATAGGCTCACCTTGCCGGCTCTCGCGAACGATCAGTCGAGCATCGATCGCACGCGCGAGTGCGAGGGACGTGGGGTGATCACCAACGGCGTTGCGATAGTCGATCCCTTCGGCGGCGGGCGTAGGTACGGCCTCACTGGACGAGGGACCCGCCTCCGAGTGCGAGTGCCACGCGCCAATGAAAACAACGCCGATGAGAAATAGTGCGATTCGCATGCAGTACTCCCGATAACCATCAAGAGACCAGGACGGTAGGGCATGCGCTTACCTTACGCCACCCGCAGGCGGCTTCAGTGTGTAGTTTTTGCTACAGTTGCTCGGATTCCGCTTCGGGTTCCGAAGCAGACGCCGCAGACTTTTTCTGTTTGTCTTCAACAGGTTCCGGGGCGGACTCCGACGTAACTTCGATTTCTGAGGGCTCGACATCAGGGCTTCCGGAAGTGTCAGCGGCCTCACTGACCGCGGCCGATTCGCCCTGGGTGCCCTCTTCGCTCACCTCTTCGCCCATCTCGTCTTGGCCACCGCGTCGACGGCTGCCCCGGCGCCGACTCCGGCGGCGCTTGTTGCCATTGGCATCCGCGCTGCTGCCGTCGGCGCTGGTCGTTGAGCCGCTACGTGCGGAGCTGCCGCCGAGCGACTCGAGAAGCTCCACGTCGAGCACGGCCAGCGGAAGTGAGGCTCGCCGGATGCCAACACCGACTTCTTCCATCGACGCGGCTAGCGCGTCCCCATCAAAGATCGCACACGGTGCGGCGCCTTCGGCATGGGCTTCGCCAATAGTGCCATCGCGCACCTGTCCAAGGGTGACCACCCAGCCCGCGCGTGCGTGATCGAAATGATGAAGCCCTCCGCGTAACGCCATGATGGCGTCATCGCCAATCGGCTGCTTACCCCGATAGATCGTGATCGCCAACGGCGTCTCTTCGGGGCCTCGGCGGAGGGTGCCGGCCAGGCTGAAGTCGCCTGCATCGGCGCGCACCGCGCGAAGCGACTGAACGCCGACCGCGTTGAGCCAGGTGGCGAGAAGCTCGAGAAGCGCGCCATCAGGAAGGTCGCGCAAACGTCTGACGAATGCCCGGCGAACACTCTGGCGCTGCCGGTCTGCCGCCCGTACGGCGTCTCGCTCGGCGTTGACCGCGTCGCTCGGCAGGCTCCACTCCAGCAGCG
>CAZHPJ010000141.1:0-7211 GCA_964534585.1 uncultured Sandaracinaceae bacterium
ATGAGCCTCGAAGCGATCTTCAGCCTGCACTTTCCGCCTCGTGGGGCTTTGTCGATCTGGGTCGCCGGCGATTTCAATAGCGACCGCTGGGATTTCGACGGTCGCGGCGGCCGTGTCGTTGTGGCAACCTCCCGCCAGAACGTGGTGCGCGCCCGGCTCGGTGGCTCACTGGAAATCGTCGTGACGCGGAAGTGGAATGTGTGGCTTGAAATAGAAGGCATCGTTGCGGGCGACCGCCGGCGCGTCCTCGGAGACATCTTCGGGGGAGGCCGCGACGATCCACTCGTCTATGGGCAGTTCGGGGCGACGTTCAAGTTTGGCGGCGCGAAGGATGGTTCGTGATCGAAGGGCACTTCATCGTGATCGAAGGCATCGACGGATCGGGCACGACCACACAGTGCTCGATGCTCGCAGAGCGCCTCGTCGACGGGGGGCTGCCCGCCCACACGACGCGTGAGCCTAGCGACGGCCCGATCGGTGTCTTGATTCGTCAGATTCTGACCGGCAGAGTGGTGGTTCCTGGTCATCGCGGCGTGCGCCCGCCCAATTGGGCGACGATGGCCACCTTGTTCGCCGCTGACCGCCTCGACCATCTGGAAGCAGAGGTCATCCCCAACCTCATGGACGGGGTTACGGTCATCTGCGATCGCTACGACCACTCTTCCATTGCGTACCAGACGGTGAGTAGCGGCGGTGGCGACGACGTTTCCACCTGGGTGTGCGAGCTCAACCGGCATGCGAGGCGTCCCGACCTGACCCTCGTGCTCCACGCCGACCCTGAGGTGGCAGCGAGGCGCCGAGGCGCCCGTTCCGGCGGCCTGGAGCTGTACGAAGTCGACGAGATGCAGGCCGAGCTTGCGAAGTTCTACCGGAAAATCGACGCGCTTTTCCCAAATGATACCATTCGACACATCGATGCGAACTGTGGCGTCGAAGCAGTGACCGCGGCGATTTGGTCCGAGGTCATGACACTCCGGGGAGAGTCCGTATGAGCCGTTGTCTGACTGTACCGTTGGCCGTCCTAGTGATCGCAAGCGCGATCGGATGCGAAAAGAGCAAACTCCGAGAAGATATGATGGGGGACTCGAGCTGGGAGAGCTCCGCAGGCGAGGAGTCGTGGGAAGCCGCTGAGGAGCCTCCCAAGCGCAACGACAAGTGGGAGGAAGAGAACGCTCCGATGGAGGGCGCGCCGCCCGCCGAGGGGCACAAGCCCGAGAGCAGCCTGGGTCAGCCGTATCCGCGGGTTTCGACGGGCGTCATCTCACGCGATGAGCTCTTGCCGGTGTTGGACGAAGGCCTGGGTCGGTTCTTGCAAAACGTGGAGATCGAGCCTGCTTTCCACAAGGGCGCCTTCGTGGGCTTTCGCATCGTGAGCCTGTTCCCGGGGGAGCCGGCTTTCGCATCGCTCGACCTTCGCCCCGGCGACACGGTGACGCGCATCAACGGCAAGCCCATCGAGCGACCCGAGCAAGCAGCCTCTGTGTGGGAAAACCTTCGAACCGCTCCGAATTTGGTGGTGGACTATAGGCGCAACGGCGAGGAGCACGCGTTGCGCTTCACGATCGTCGACGAGAGTTGACTTCGATTCCAACTTTCCTCACTACCTCCTATCTCGGGTGCTAATCTGATCGCGTGAGCGATCCGTATCTCGGCAAAGAGGTGGCTGGGCAGTTCCGCATCGTCGAAAAGATCGGCAAGGGCGGCATGGGGTCGGTCTATCGGGCCGAGCAGCCCGACATGAATCGTTACGTAGCGATCAAGATCCTCCATTCGCGCTATCTCTCGCGAACCGACTTGGTTTCCCGCTTCCGCCGGGAAGCGCGTGCGATGAGCCAGCTCTCGCATCCGAACACCGCGCGTGTGTTTCTCTACGGGCAGCTAGACGACGGCGCTTGCTACTTCGTGATGGAGCACCTCGTTGGTCAGAACCTCGCTCAGCTCGTTCGAGCTGAAGGCGCATTGGAACCCAAGCGTGCGATTCGCATCATGTCCCAGGTGTGCGGCGCGCTCGAGGAAGCGCACCAAGCGGGGATCGTTCATCGCGACCTCAAGCCAGAGAACATTTTCGTCACCAACCAGGGCGGTATTCGGGACTTTCCCAAGGTGTTGGACTTCGGTCTTGCCAAGGTCACCGAACGGCAGATGAGGCCGGGCTCCATGGTGCTCACACAGCAGGGCATGGTCTTCGGCACACCCGAGTTCATGAGTCCCGAGCAGGCGCACGGGAAGACGCTCGACGCCCGTTCGGATATCTACTCGTTGGGCATCATCCTCTACGAGCTGCTGACCGGGAAGCTGCCTTTCGATGCCAAGCAACCGATCGAGTACATCCAGCTTCACGTCAATGCGCCGCCGATCCCGCTGTCGGAGCGGCGTCCCAAGGCAACGTTCCCGCCGGGTCTCGAAGAGGTGGTCATGGCCGCGTTGGCCAAGAAGCCCGAGGATAGGTACGCCTCGGCGGCCGCGTTCGCCGCGGCGCTCGAGAGCGTCCTGCAGGCCGAGGCCGGGGAGGGCGGGCCCATTAGCCTACCAACGCCGATTCCCGTGGCGCCCGAGCCTGCCCCCCACAGCGAACCGATTCGCGGCCTCGAGAAATCCAAAACGCCATGGATCATGCTGGCGGTGGGCGTCATCCTCGCAGTGGCCGGGGTGATCGCGCTGCTGGTGGCCTTCGGCCCCCGTTCTTGACCTCCTCCCGCCCCGGCCCTAGGCCCGCCCCCCCGAGGGAGCTTGACCGTTTCCGAGGGGAGCGTCAGAGTGCGCGCCCGCTTCCAGCTAGGGACCCCCATGACCGTAGCGACTCGACCAGTCACGACGATGCTGACCGTGCGCGACCTCATCGCGCTGACCAAGCCGCGGATCACGCTGATGGTCCTGGTGACGGCTGCGGGTGGCATGTGGCTGGCGCCCGGCGCGCTCGACCTTACCTCGATGGCGATCATGCTGCTCACGACCGGGATGGTCGTTGGCGGCGCCAACACCCTAAACTGCTACCTCGAGCGGGACAGCGATCGCCTGATGGCTCGCACGGCCGACCGACCGCTCCCCGATCGCCGGCTCGATCCCTCCTGGGCGCTAACGCTCGGCGTTCTCATGGGGCTCTTCGCCGTCCCGACCCTCGTGGTCGCCGTCAACGCGGTTACAGGCTTGCTCGGGTTCATCGCGCTGGTTAGCTACGTCGCGATCTACACGCCGATGAAGCAGTACACGCCTGCAGCGCTCTTCGTTGGCGCGCTTCCGGGTGCCCTGCCGCCGCTCATGGGGTGGACCGCCGTAACCGGTACTATCGATGCGCCCGGGCTGGTCTTGTTCGGGGTGCTGTTTTTCTGGCAGATCCCCCACTTCATTGCGATTTCGATTTTTCGCCAGGAGGAGTACGAGCGCGCCGGCCTCAAGGTCTTGCCTTCGGTGCGCGGCATCCGATCGGCCAAAGTGCAATCTGTCGTCTACGCGGCAGGCCTGTGGGTGATTTCGCTCCTTCTCGTGCCCTACGGGCTAGCCGGCACCATCTACTTCACGGCCGCCGTGATCCTCGGCGGCTATTTCTTCTGGATGGCGCTCCGCGGCTTCAAAGCGGAAGACTCGAAGGTCTGGGCCAAGAAGTTTTTCGTCGCATCCTTGATCTACCTCACCGCGCTGTTCGCAGCTCTCATTGTCGATGCGCTTTAAGACCCTCGGTTTGGTCTTCGTGGCCCTGATTGCCTTGGGCTGTTCCAAGAGGAGTGCCGAGGACGTGCCGGTTCTTGGTCAGCTTCCAGAGTTTTCGCTCGTCGACCAGGATCAGCAGGCCTTCGTCCGTGAATCGATGGCGGGAAACCTTTGGGTGTCGGCCTTCGTCTTCACCCATTGCCGTGCCACCTGCCCGAGGATCACCGCCCACATGAAGGGGCTCCAGTCCCGGCTTTCGGACGTTCCAAGCGCCCACTTCGTTTCCGTCAGCGTCGATCCCCGCAATGACACGCCCGAGGTCCTCAAGGCCTACATGACCAAGAACAGCCTGGACGAGAGCAACTGGCGCTTCGTGACCGGCGAAGAGGAAGCGATCCGGCACGTGGTGGTCGACGGCTTCCGGGTGGGGCTCGGGGACGGGGACAGCAAAGCAGCTGGCGCCGATGAGCTCATGCACTCGAACTCCTTCGTACTGGTCGATGACGAGGCACGGGTCCGGGGCTATTACCGCGCCAACAACGACGGTATCGCCGACCTCGAGCGGGATCTGCGTGCTCTGGCATCCGCCGTGCCTGCCAAGCGTTGATAGCTCTCCGCTTCGGTGTTAAGCCCGCGGCATGAGTGAGAGTATCCCTGTCGCGCAGCGGCTCAGTGCCGTTAAACCCTCCGCCACCGTCGCGGTCGCCCAACGGGCGCGTGAGCTGAAAGCGCAAGGCATCGATGTGCTGTCTTTTAGCGTCGGTGAGCCGGACTTCGATACGCCGGTGCACATTCGCGAGGCCGCCAAAAAGGCGATCGATTCAGGGGCTACCCGGTACACCGCAGCGCGCGGAATCGTAGAGCTTCGGGAGGCGATTTGCGATGCATCCGCAAAGCGGCGCGCGGGGGTCAGCTACGACCCGTCTCAGGTCGTCGTGTCGGTTGGAGCAAAGCACACGCTCTTCAATCTGGCGTTGGCGCTATACGACGAAGGGGATGAGGTCTTGATCCCGGCGCCGTATTGGGTGAGCTACCCGGAGCAGGTTCGTCTCGCGGGTGCGAACCCGGTGATCGTGCAGACGTCCGAAGAGGAAGGATTCCGCATGACGCCCGGGGCGCTGCGCGCCGCAATCACACCCAGGACGAAAGCGCTCATCTTGTGCTCGCCTTCCAACCCCACCGGCGCCGCGTACACCGGTGAGCAGCTTCGCGCGCTGGGGGACGTAGCCGCCGAGCACAATTTCTGGATCATCGTCGACGAGATTTACGGAGAGCTCGTGTACGGCGGTTTCGATCAGAAATCGATTGCCGAGGTCGCACCCGAGCTGAACGATCGCATCATCATCGTCGACGGCGTTAGCAAGACGTTCGCGATGACCGGGTGGCGCATCGGCTGGATGCTCGCACCCGAGTACGTCACAAAGGCCTGCGAGAAGATTCAGGGCCAGTCGACGACCAATCCGAGCTCCGTCGCTCAGCACGCGGCCATCGCAGCGCTCCGCGGCCCTTGGGAGCCGATGGAAGACATGCGCCAAGCATTCGAGGCGCGCCGGAGCATCATCGTCGACGGGATCAATGCGATCGACGGCATGAGCTGCGGGGTGCCCGAAGGTGCGTTCTATGCCTTCGCGAACGTGCAGGCGCTCATCGGTAAGCAAGGCGGCGGCAAGAAGCTCGCGACCGACATCGATGTCGCCGGGTACCTTCTAGAGGAAGCGCGCTGCGCGGTCGTGCCCGGCACGGCGTTCGGTGCGCCGGGGTTCGTGCGCATTTCGTATGCGGCGTCGAACGAGATGATTCGGGAGGGGCTGAGCCGGATTGGTGACGCCCTGTCGAAGCTTGCGTAGTCCTTCGACAGCGACAGCGACAGTGTCAGCGGCAGCGACAGTGTCAGCGGCAGCGGCAGCGACAGTGTCAGCGGCAGTGTGCACGTTGGCGTTCTGCTAGTGCGATTCCTGATCGGGCGAGTAGGGCTACGCCGAGGAGCGTCACTATGAGGGTGCTCGGGGAGTGGGGCGCGTAGCCGGCGCTGAGGAGCAGTAACAGGGCTGCGCCCATCTGTCGGTCGACGGGATGCTTTGACAGCATGGCTGCGACGGTGACCGCCGAGCCAACGCCGAGCGGGATGGCGTAGAGGATGAAGTCGTCCTCCGGCAAGAAGTCCAGTCGCACCGCGCCGTACAGGAGGTCCGGAAGGTCCCGTCCGGCCACGTGCTTCCAAAACGCCATTCCGGCCGTGACCAGGCCGGCTGCCAGTCCCGATAATAGGAGCGCTGCCTTGCCACGCGCCTCTCGCCACGGAATCGCAATCGCTAGACCGATCGCAAGGGGGACTGACAGGTACGCAAGCTCGCCAGACCACCGGAAAGCGTTCGAGAGTCGGTCGGTGTGCTCCCAGTACGTCCGTCCCCCGACCAGGCTTACGATCATCGAGGCGACGCCGCTGACTGCTGCGATCAGTGTCAACACCAACGCTACTGAGGCGGGACGGGTGGAGCGCCCATGAATGCCGGCGAGGACCAGGAGCAGGATCAATGCGTGGGCGAGCCCCGCGATCGCGAAGACGAGCTCAACTCTATTCCACTCCCGGGGCAGGAGCGCCATCAGGCTGACGATGGGAAGCAAGACCCAGCCGAAGCTTGCGATGCCGGCGCGAGCAGAGAACGGAAGGCCGCTCCTCTGAGATGAGAGCGATACGATGCAAAACGACAATGCGACCAATGCGCTGACCACGCTCAGGTTGCGCGCAAAGCCACCCCAGCTGTCGAGTTGAACGAGTGCGTGGTGTGACCAGGCGTCGGTCCCGAGCAGAATCAAGACGCGATTGATGATGAGGTCTGCGAGGGCCCCGGCTCCGGCCATCCACGCGAGTGGAGGGACCGCGGCGAAGTAGGGCGAACCTTCGTCCGCTACCGCGGTGACAGCGGCCACGGAGGCTAAGGATGAATCGATGCTCTCGGTCAAAGTTCCCCGACCCTACGCGGGCAATCTAGCGTATTCAAGGCACTCTGCTAAGACCGTCCAGATGATCGACGTCCGCAACGACTGGACCCAGGAAGAGGCCCGTGCGCTTCATGACCTGCCCCTGACCGACCTGTTGTTTCGGGCCCAAGCGGTGCATCGCGTCACACAACCACGCAACGCGGTGCAGCTCTGTTCGCTGTTGTCGATCAAGACCGGCGCGTGCCAAGAAGACTGCGCCTACTGCCCGCAGAGCTCGAAGTACGACACCGGCGTCGAGGCCGAGGGGTTGATGGATGTCGACGACGTGCTCGAAAAGGCGCGACAGGCGAAAGAGGCCGGCGCGAGCCGATTTTGCATGGGCGCGGCGTGGCGGAGCCCGAAGAAGGGGAGCCGGCAGTTTCAACAGGTGTTGGAGATGGTGAGTGGCGTTCGCGCACTCGGCCTCGAAGCGTGCGCAACCCTCGGGATGCTCGACGACGAGCAAGCCCAGGACCTCCGACTCCGCGAGGAGAATGTCGAGCCGGCCGTCCCCGTCGAGATCTCCCGCCGTCGCGCTGCGCGCGAGCACGCCGAGTCCGATCTCCGTGCTGGTGCGGAAT
>CAZHPJ010000142.1:0-7188 GCA_964534585.1 uncultured Sandaracinaceae bacterium
ACAGCGATTGGGGCGAGCCCCGCGTGGGTGGCCGTATGACGCCGGGCGAGCGGGTCCCGATCGCGAGCACGGCCGTCCCTAGTCGTTCTCCGGTGAGTCAGTGTGTTTCCGGGCTTTCGGCGAGGAGGGTCTTGATGCGCTCTTCGAGCTCGTCCGCGTCCTTCTCGCCGAAGCCCGCGTGCACGTACCGAATCGTCCCATCCCGTCCGATGAAATAGGTCGACGGCATCGTTTCCGGCCCGTACTTCGCGGCGACTGCAAGCTTGCGGTCGTGGACGATGCGGAAGCTCACCGGAATCCCCTTCAAGAAGTTGTTCATCTTCTTGGCGTTGCTGTCGATGTTGATGCCGACGATCACGAGCCCCTGCTTGACGTACTTCTTGTGGAGCTCCTCGAGGACCGGCATCTCCTGCTTGCAGGGGCCGCACCACGATGCCCAAAAGTCGACCAGCACGACCTTCCCTTTGAGCTCGTTCAGGTCGACCTTCTTCCCGGCTTGATCGGGTATGTCGATGACAGGCGGGGCGTCGCCGGGAACGAGGGCGCTGACGCTCGACGTGACGAGGAGGACGAGCGCGAGCCCGCAAAGCCCTGTTTTCATCGGGCCTCGAAGCGTACGCCGTGCCGGCGATTCACTGGTCCAGCTCTTCGCGTACATAGGCGCCCAACTGGTCCGGTGGGAAAATGAAGCGTCGATCGTTCACGAAAATCGACGGCGTCGAGTCGACGCCCGCCGCATCCCCCTCGGCAAGGTCCGCTTTGATCTTCCTATCGGTATCTTTGGACTTCATATCGGCCTCGAAGCGCTTCATGTCGAGGCCGAGCTTCTTGGCATAGTCGTCGAGGTTGACCGTCTGCAACTCGTCTTGGTTCTCGAAGAGCAAGTCGTGCATCTCCCAGAATTTCCCCTGCTTGTCGGCGGCGATGGCGGCCTTAGAAGCCTCACGCGCCTTCGGGTGACTGGGCAGCGGATACTGCTTGAAAACCAACTTTACCTTGCCGTTGGACTCCTCGACGATCTTTTTGAGCAGCGGCGCGGCCACCTTGCAGTGTGGGCACTGAAAGTCGCTGAACTCGTAGATCTTGGCCGGCGCCATCGGGGAGCCTCTGAACGGCGAATCGTGGGACGTGAGATTTTTCACCTTGGTGTCGTCGCCGTAACGGACCCGGTAGATATCGCGAATCTCGTCGCGCGAGTACCCGTCATCCACGAGCCGCGCGACGTACCGCGCTGCGGGCACGCACCGCTTGCACTTCCTGCTCTCGGCGATGCAACGGGCCACGCTCACGGGTTCGCCACAGGGCGACAGGAGCTCGTTGACCATATCGATCCAAATGCCCTCGCTGAAGTCGTCGAGCGCGCTCGTGTCCACTTGCGGCAAGCTCCGAATCGGCTCCTTGGAAGCCCCGGGAGCGGGCTTGGCCGTCGAAGCGCCTTGTTTGGGGCCGCTGTCGGCTTCAGTCGACCGCTCACATCCGAGCGATGCAAAAGCAAACAACACGCACAATGCCATCCATCGCATGGGAAGCCGATCCTAGCAGAGATTCCGGGTCAATAACGTGGCGCTACGAATCGCTGTAGCTGGTGAGCTGCGCCCGAACGATGTCCTCGGTGATGCCCGTACGGATGTAATCCTTCAGGCAATCCGCAATAGTCACCATCAGGTCATCCATTCCGTTGTCCTCGATCAGCCGGGATAGGAGGGCTCTCGACTCGCGGCTGTCTTCGTCGCGTAAAAATTTCCGGACTTCCTCGATCGTGATTCCGCCCTGGAAGTCGATATATGCGTTTTCCATGAGATAACGCGCAAGCTCGTTCACATGACCCTCCATCTCACCATAATTGAGTCATCTATTAGACACCCGAACGCCCGAACGGCAAGCCGTAAAGGCCACCGTTGGGTCGGAGCCTGCTTTTCTAGAACCCCGGAGCATGTAATCGTGCCGGCCCATGGAGCCCCGGACCCACCTCCAGGCGGATCCCCGCTTCTGCGGCGAGGTGCTCGAGCTGGGCGACGGTTCCGCGAAGGTGGCCCTCGACGCCATCGGCTCGATGGTGGTGGACGCGCAGGGGCTAGTCCACGGGGGGTTTGTCTTCGGGCTTGCTGACTACGCGGCGATGCTGGCGGTCAACGACCCGAACGTGGTCTTGGGTACGGCGGAGACCCGCTTCCTCAAGCCGGTTCGACGGGGAGACCGTCTGGTAGCGAGCGCGCGAACGGTCGATGCGCGTGGCAGGAAGCATGAGGTTCGCGTGGAGGCGACCGTGAATTCCGAAAAGGTGTTCGAGGGGACGTTTACCTGTTTCGTGCTCGAGCGACACGTGCTCGACGAAGTTGGGAGCAAGTGATGGCAGACGACGGCGGCGCAATCATCGGACGAGTCCTCGCATCTCGCGGCGTGAAGCAATTGTTCACGCTGTGTGGCGGACACATCTCGCCCATTCTCGTCGGCGCAGAGGCCAACGACATCAAGATCGTCGATGTGCGCGACGAGGTGAGCGCCATCTTTGCCGCAGACGCGGTGGCGCGCATGACTGGCGTCCCCGGCGTCGCTGCGGTGACGGCAGGGCCAGGTGTGACGAACACGGTGACAGCGGTGAAGAACGCGCAGCTTGCCCAATCCCCGCTGCTGATCTTCGGCGGTGCGGCGGCGACCTTGCTCAAAGGCCGCGGTGCGCTGCAGGACATCGACCAGCTTTCGCTGATGGAGTCGATCACCAAATGGGCGGTCTCTATCAACAAGGTGAACAGCATCCAGCCGACGGTCGAGAAAGCCCTAGATCTCGCGCAAGAGGGGGTCCCTGGGCCCATCTTCATCGAGGTGCCGATCGACGTGCTCTACCCCGAGGAGATGGTCCGCGAGATGTTCATGAAGGAGAGCGGTGTCAAGGACGGCAAGAACCTCGGCTCCAAGGCGCTCGAGCTGTACATGCGCGGCCATTTGTACCGGCAGTTTCACCAGCCCCACGTGAGCATCGTTCCACCGATTCGCGACTCGCTGCCACCGAAGCCGCGCAGCAAGAGCGCGCACGTCGACAAGGTCGCGTCGCTGCTTCGCAAGGCTGAGCGGCCGGCGCTGGTCGTTGGGAGTCAGGCACTCGTCAACTGCCGCGACGCTGGCCCGATCGCAGACGCGGTACAGGCCTTGGGTGTTCCGACTTGGCTCGGAGGCATGGCGCGAGGCTTGCTCGGCCGGCACAACGATATCCAGTTTCGACACAAGCGAAGCGCCGCCCTCAAGGAAGCCGACCTGGTCATCGTCGCAGGCTTCCCGTTCGACTTCCGCCTTGGCTATGGGCGGAGCATCTCGAGCCGGGCGACGCTGGTCGCCGCGAACCTCAGCTCAAGCGAGATGCGTAAGAATCGGCGCCCCGAGATTCCGGTTCACATGCACTCTGGGGATTTTCTGCGAGAGCTTGCGAATGCGGTGGGCGGTGGACTCGGTCCTTGGAGCGATTGGTTCGATACGCTTCGAGCGCGTGAGCTCGAGCGTGACGAAGAGATCACCGAGCAAGCGAAGGCGCCCACGGATCTCGTCAACCCGCTGCAGCTATTTCAGCGCATCGAACAAAAAATGGCCGATGACGCCGTGCTCGTCGTCGACGGTGGAGATTTCGTTGCGACCGCGTCGTACATCTTGCGGCCGCGTCAGCCTCTCTCCTGGCTCGACCCAGGGGTTTTCGGAACCCTGGGCGTCGGCGGCGGTTTTGCGGTCGGGGCATCTTTGGTGCGTCCGGGCAAGGAGGTCTGGCTGATCTACGGCGACGGCTCCTGTGCCTACAGTCTGGCGGAGATGGACACCTGCATTCGGCACGGACTCGCGCCGATCGCGGTGATCGGGACCGACGGCTCCTGGTCACAGATCGCCCGCGAGCAGGTTCCGATGCTCGGCACGGATGTTGGGACAGTGCTGAATCGGACCGCCTATCACGAGGTAGCGCAAGGCTACGGCGCGGTCGGGCTGCTCTTGGACGACCCCTCTCGAATCGACGCCACCTTGGACGAGGCCAAGGCGCTGGCGGCCTCCGGTAAGCCGGTGGTGATCAACGCGCACATCGCCAGCACCGACTTCCGCAAGGGCTCCATCTCTGTGTAGGCGCGATGGCCACTTGGCTGCAACGACGCAAAGCGCAACGCCGGCTGAGGGACGATGTCGGCCTGTGGTACCACCCGCAGTACACGGTCGAAGCGCTCGGCGAGACAGCACGCGTGCCGGGTGTCGAGGTCGCGCGAGGCGAAAAGATCCTCGGCTCGCTAGGCGCTGAGGGCCTGATACGGCCCAAGCTAGTGCGTCCAGCTCCGTTGATCGCCTTGGCAGACCTCGCGAAGGTTCACGCCGAAGCGTACCTCGATCAAACAGCCCAGCCCAAGTACCTCGGCCGTATTTTCGGCCTCGAAGAGCGCTTCATCGATGTCGATCCGATCTTGATCGCGCAGCGCCGGCAGGTCGGAGGCACGGTCGAAGGCGCCCGCTGGGCTGTTCGCAGTAAAGACCGCGTCGCGTTCAATATCGGGGGCGGCTTTCATCACGCCGAGCCCGAGTCGGGCATGGGATTCTGTGTCTACAACGACATAGCTGTGGCCATCAAATCGCTGCGAGCCGACGGATTCGACGCCCCCATTGCCATCATCGACCTCGACTACCACCAAGGCAACGGCAACATCGTGACGTTCGAGGGCGACGAGACGGTCTTCACCTACTCGATCCACGGCTCGGTTTGGAGCCATGTCGAGGCCTCGGCGGACCGGCAATGTCTGCTGCCATCGACGACAGAAGACGACGCGTACTTAGGCGAGCTTCGCAAAACATTGCCCACGTCTCTCGAGGAGCTCGGGCCGGACCTGATCTTCTACATCGCGGGCAACGACGTCCTCGCAGGAGATCGCCTCGGTGAATTCATGCTGACCCGCAAAGGCGTGCTCGAGCGCGATCGCTTCGTCATCGAGATAGCCCGCAAACACGGGTGCCCCGCCGTCGTAACGCTCGGCGGCGGCTACAGCGACGAAGCCTGGCGCTCGTCGACGGACTTCATTCGTTGGCTGTTGATCGGTGAAGCCGAGGTCACAGCAGAACCCAAGCAGAGCGTCTATGAGCAATATGCACAGATCGCTCAGGAGCTCGATCCGTACGACCTCCAGCGCCCGAGCGGGGAGTGGCAGCTCAGCGAGGCCGACCTCATGGGGGACTTGGCCGGGCCGCGATACCAAGCGACGAGAATGTTGGGTTACTACTCCCGGCACGGGCTGGAGTTCGCCCTCGAGAAGTACGGCATCTTGGACGAGATTCGCAAGCGAGGGTTCACCGACCCTCGTCTGACGTTCGATCCGAGCGATCCGGAGCGGCAACGTGTTGCGGTGCATGCGACGAAGCACGGTGAGGAGCATTTGCTCGTCGACCAAGTCCTTCGCCGTGTGGTGCGTCCGGCTCCCGAGGGCCTCGAGCCGCCGGACCCTATCCAACTGCTGTACGTCGAGTGGATGATGCTTCAAAACCCGACAGAAGAATTCTCATTGCGCCATCCGCAGTGGCCAGGGCAGGACCATCCGGGCCTGGGCATCGGGGAGCAGGCGATGCACTTGCTGTTTCGAGGCGCCACGCGGCTGGGGCTCGACGGATTGGCGCATCACCCTTCGCGCTATCACATCGCCTTCATCGGAGGGGGCCAGTCCTTCTTCCTGGATCCGGAGATCCAGGGTCGCTTCGAGGCCATCCGAGAGGTGCTCGCGCCACTCGATCTCGCGGAGGCCGCCTGGAAGATGGAACGTGGGGAGGTTTGCTGGTCCGATGGGGAGCCCGTCGAGTGGATCCCCGAAGACATCGTCGTCCCGGCGAGCGAGCGCCTCTTTGCCTACCTGGGCTCCGTCCACTACCAACGACCCCGCACCGAAGCCCTCGAGCGGGCCAGGGAACGGGGCATCGTCCTCGAGCCTACTCGCAGGTCGTAGCCGCGGGGTCTCCCGCAAAGCGGGCCGCGGTCCATTCGAGCATGAGGGGCATGTTCATCAGCGTGGAGTCGTTGTGTCCGAAGCCTTCGAAGACACGGTAGTCGGTCTGGCTGCCAACCTCGCAGAGGCGACCGTAGAGGACGTTGGTCAGCAGAATGGGTACGATCTTGTCGGCCTGGCCCTGGATGAGCAAAATGGGAACCTCCGTACGAACGTTGCCTGGTGAGTTCTCGTCCAGGCGCGTCACCCAAGCCGGAATGTCGAGTGGGCTCGTCTCGAAGCCCGCGCCATCGAAGCCCCCAGCGACTTCACCAAACTCCGCCCCGCACGCCTCCTCGTCGAGAAGGGTCTCGATCGCGCCCAGCGCATCGGCAGTAAAGACGTCTGCGATCGAGAGCTCCGCATACGCGGCCTCGAACCCGAGTGCGAGCTGCCAGATGAAGCCTCTAGCACCGGGCAGGAAAACACCCGACGTGATGATCCCCTGAAACTCGCTCGCCGGCGCTGCGGCGATCACGCCGAGCACCTCGAGCTCGGGTGCCCAGGTCGGCGCGATCTCTCCGGCGAACAGCGCGCCATGTCCGCCCTGCGATCGGCCCCAGATCACGACTCGCTTGCCCGCGCCCGCCTCTTCGATTTGTTGTGCGGCTTGGATGATATCGAGCGCCCCGCGGCCTTCGCTCGGGCCCACGAGATAGGGATGGATGCCCGGGGTCCCGAGGCCTTCGTAGTCGGTCATGACCCCGACGTAACCCGCCGCGACCAGCTCGGGCGCGATATCGAAGAAATCGTGAAACCCGCTACGGTAGCCTCGCGACGGTGCACAACGATCCGAGACGCCTTTCGTCCCGTGGTTCCAGGTCACGACGTCGTAGCCGCCCTCTGGTGCTGGGCCGGCCGGCGCTGCGACCATGCCGGACACCGCAATCGGTGTGCCGTCGACCGCTGTCGACACGTAAAGTACCTTCCATGCCTTCGTGCCCTCGGCAAACGGCTCGATCTCCTCGGCTCGAATCAAGGTCCCCGGCACGTCGGAAGGAAGGGGATTGGGCGGAATGTAGAAGTCGGTGGCCGACTGACCCCCGCTGCCGCTGCACGCAGCGAAAAGACAAGCGGCACAAACCAACCAGCGATAGAAGACAGGCATAGGGAGCGAGTATGCCCACGGACGGGGCCCGGTCAAATGTGCTGACCGCACGGAGCCCCATTAAACAGCGCGACGCCCCGCTGAGCGAGGCGC
>CAZHPJ010000143.1:0-7164 GCA_964534585.1 uncultured Sandaracinaceae bacterium
CCCTTCCATCTGCGTGCCATCACGCAGAGTGGTGTCGTAGACCTCTACGACGGGGCCGGAGCCGCTATGCTCGTTGTTGTTCATAGGTCGTGATTTTCTCGTCGAACGAGAGTAGGTATGCAAGCTGGTCGATACCCTCGAGGAGGCAGTGCTTGGAGAACGCGTCGATGGGAAAGGTTGCTTCGAGCCCGTCGAGCCCGGTCACGGATTGGGTCCGTAGGTTGATCGTAATCTTCGTCGCGCGGTCCCGTTGAACCGCTTCCATGAGCGCCTCGTACACCTCGGGGTTCACCTCGACGGGCAGCAAGCCGTTCTTCAGCGAGTTGCTCTTGAAGATGTCCGCGAAGCCGATGGAGATGATTGCGCGGAGGCCCCAACCGACCAACGCCCAGGGCGCATGTTCGCGCGAAGAGCCACTGCCGAAGTTGTTGCCGGCGATGAGGATCTGCGCGCCTTGCGAAGCCGGCTCATTGAGCACGAACTCCGGGTTGGGCGAGCCGTCCTCGAGGTAACGCCAATCGCAGAAGAGGCTATCGCCGAGACCGTTCTTGTCGGTCACCTTGAGAAAACGAGCCGGGATGATCTGATCCGTGTCCACGTTTTCGACGGGTAGGGGAACTGCATGTGAGGTCAGTGTGGTGAATTTCGCCATGACTCTGTCTTTCAAGAAAGGAGCAAGCTCCGAGGGTCGGTCACTTCGCCGGTGATCGCCGCCGCAGCTGCGGTGAGAGGGGATGCGAGGAAGGTGCGGCCGCCTTTGCCCTGTCGACCCTCGAAGTTTCGGTTCGAAGTGCTGACCGCGTACTGCCCGGGCTCGAGGTTGTCGCCGTTCATGGCGATGCACATCGAACAACCTGGCTCGCGCCACTCAGCGCCGGCTGCTTTGAAGATCTGGTCGAGCCCTTCCGCCTCAGCCTGCTTCTTGATGTCGTGCGAGCCCGGAACGACGAGGGTGCGCACGCCGTCCGCAACCTTGCGTCCGCTAAACACGCCCGCGGCCATGCGTAGGTCGCCGATGCGCGAGTTCGTGCACGAACCAATGAAGACCACATCGATCTTCTTGCCGAGCAGGGGCTGCCCGGGCTGCAGGCCCATGTAGCCCATCGCCTTCTCGAATGCGGCCTGCTGCGAAGCGCCATCGAACGAGTCTGTGGTCGGCATCGTTTCGCTGATTTGCATGCCCATGCCTGGGTTCGTGCCGTAGGTGATCATCGGCTCGAGCTTGTTGGCATCGATGACGATAGTCTTGTCGAAGGTCGCGCCTTCGTCGGTGCGGAGCTGACTCCAGCGTTTCACGGCAGCGTCCCAATCGGCCTCCTTGGGCACGCGCTCGCGCCCCTTCAGGTACTCGAAGGTCGTCGTGTCTGGCGCGATCATACCCGCTCGCGCTCCGGCCTCGATGCTCATGTTGCAGACCGTCATCCGGCCTTCCATGTCGAGGCCTTGGATGGTCGAGCCGGTGTACTCGATGACGTACCCGGTTGCCCCGCCCGTGCCGATCTCCGCGCAAAGCGCCAAGATGATGTCCTTGGCGGTCACCCCCGGCATCAGCTGGCCATCGACCCGTACCTCGAGGGTCTTGGCTTTGCGCTGCAAGAGGCACTGCGTGGCCAACACGTGCTCGACCTCGCTGGTCCCGATGCCGAACGCCAACGCACCAAACGCGCCGTGTGTCGAGGTATGGCTGTCGCCACAAACGATCGTCTTACCCGGCTGTGTGAACCCACGCTCTGGCCCAATGACATGCACGATCCCGTTGCGGCTGTCGCCGAGCCGGAAGAGCTCGATCCCGAAGTCCTCGCAGTTGCGCTCCAACTGTCCGAGCTGCGCCTTCGCCTGGTCATCGATGACCCACAGTGATCTCGGTAGGGTCGGCGTCGAGTGGTCCATCGTCGCGATGGTTTTATCGGGGCGGCGAACCCTCAGGCCACGCTCACGAAGGCCGGTGAACGCTTGTGGAGACGTCACCTCATGAATGAGCTGCAGGTCGATGTAGAGGACCGCCGGCCTGTCCGGCTCCTGAGCGACGACGTGATCGTCCCAAACCTTCTGAAATAGCGTTCTTGGTTCCATGATGTGCGTTACGCAGCGCTTCCGGCTGCCTTGCTGTCGTTTTGCGTTGCTTCTCTGATCGCGAGGATGCGATTGACGGCTGCGAGATAGGCCTTGGCGCTGGCGACGATGACGTCGGTGTGCGCTCCGTGACCGTGGAACACCCGTGGGCGTGGGCGTTCGTATTGCGGATTGATCCTGTCGGGCGGAGCGTCGTCATCGTGTGGGGACACGCGCACGCTCACCTCGCCGAGCGCATCGATACCCTCGGTCACCGACTGGACGGTGTACTCGAGCAGCGTGCAGGGCACATGTACCAGTGACTGGACCGCCTTGTACACCGCGTCGACGGGACCCGTTCCGACCTCCGCCGCGGTTTGCGTTTGGCCGTCGGGCCCAGTGAGCCTAACCGTCGCCGTCGGCATTCCCGTGCCACAGCCGACCTGAATGGCCTCGAGCCTCCAGAACTCCTTGGGCTGGTGGAGCTCGTCGCTCACCAGAGCCAACAAATCGGCGTCGGTGATGTGCTTCTTCTTGTCGGCGAGCTTTTTGAAGCGCGCGAAGGCCTTGTTGAGCCCATCACCTGAGATTGGGTAGCCGAGCTCGAGCAAGCGGTTTGCGAACGCGTGCCGTCCAGAGTGCTTTCCGAGGACGAGCTGGGTCTTGCCCGCGCCCACGGTTTCAGGACGCATGATCTCGTAGGTTTGCTCGTGCTTGAGCATGCCATCCTGGTGAATGCCGGCCTCGTGCGCGAACGCATTGGTGCCCACGATGGCCTTGTTCGGCTGCACGACCATGCCCGTCACCTTGCTGACCAAGCGGCTGGCACGGGTGAGCTGGCTGGTGTCGATCTGGGTCCCGATGTCGAAGAGATCGCGCCGCACATAGAGGGCCATCACGACCTCTTCGAGCGATGCGTTGCCCGCCCGCTCGCCAATGCCGTTGACCGCGACCTCGACCTGCCGTGCGCCGTTGACGACCGCCGAGAGGCTGTTGGCTACGGCCAAGCCGAGATCATCGTGGCAGTGGACGCTGATGACCACCCCGTCGATGCCGGGCACTTTCTCCCGGATCATCGCGATGCGCTCACCGAACTCTCCGGGGATCGTGTATCCGACGGTGTCTGGGATGTTCAGCGTGCTTGCCCCCGCTTCGATAGCGGCTTGGAGCGCTTCGTACAGGAACTCCATCTCCGTTCGGCCGGCATCTTCGGGGCTGAACTCGACGTCTTTACAGAAGCTCCGCGCATACGAGACCATCTCGGCGATCTTTGCGAGCACCTGGTCTTTGGTCATGCGGAGCTTGTGCTCGCGGTGGATTGGGGACGTCGCGATGAACGTGTGGATCCGGCCGTGCTTGGCCGGCGCCACGGCTTCGGCCGCCTTGTCGATATCGGGCTTGTGAGCCCGCGCCAAACTGCAGATCGTAGGCGGCTCGGCGGCAGGCCGGCCCTCGACGCCCGTCACACCCACGGCTTCAGCGATGGTCTTCACTGCCCGCAAGTCGTCGGGAGAAGCGGCGGCGAAGCCGGCTTCGATGATATCCACACCCAAGCGCGATAGGGTCTTCGCCACCTCTAGCTTTTCGGACGAGGTCATCGTCGCGCCAGGTGATTGCTCTCCATCTCGGAGCGTTGTGTCGAAGATCCGTACGTGATCGGGTTGCATGATTCATTCTCCCGACGCCGCGCTCGGCGGCGCCTCTTCTACTCTCCCTGTTTGATTTCCACCGGGTCGACGAAAGGCATCATCGACCGAAGCTTCGCGCCCACTTGCTCGATCGGCTGTTCCTGCTCGGCGCGCCGGATCGCGTTGAATTTTGGTCGGCCATTCTTGTTCTCTTCGATCCAGCGCTCGGCGAAGGTGCCGTCCTGGATCTCCGCGAGGATTTGCTTCATCGCCTTCTTGCTTTCGTCGCCGATGACCCGTGGGCCGCTCACGTAGTCGCCCCACTCGGCGGTGTTCGACACCGAGTAGCGCATGTAGTTGAGGCCGCCCCGATACATCAGATCGACGATTAGCTTCAGCTCATGGAGGCACTCGAAGTAGGCGAGCTCGGGTTGATACCCCGCCTCGACCAGCGTCTCGAAGGCGGCCTTCACCAGCTCGGACGCGCCGCCGCACAGAACAACCTGCTCGCCGAAGAGGTCTGTTTCCGTTTCCTCCGTGAAGGTCGTTGCCAACACCCCGGCGCGCGCGCAGCCGATCCCGGCCGCGTACGACATCGCGAGCGCATCCGCCTGGCCCGTCGCGTCCTGATGAACGGCGAGGAGCGCCGGGACGCCGCCACCCTCCTGGTAGGTCTCCCGCACACGGTGGCCAGGGCTCTTCGGCGCGACCATCGTGACGTCGACATCCTTCGGCGGTTCGATCGTGCCGTACCGAATGTTGAAGCCATGAGCGAACATCAACATGTTGCCTGCTTCGAGGTTCGGCGCGATGTGCTCTTCGTAGATCGCTGGCTGCGCCGTGTCGGGCGCCAAGATCATGATCACGTCGGCTTCCTTCGCCGCATCGCTCACGGACTTCACCGTCAGTCCGGCCGCTTCGGCCTTGGCCTTGCTCTTGCTGCCCTCCTGCAAGCCGACGCACACGTCCACGCCGCTCTCCTTCAGGTTCAGCGAGTGGGCATGGCCTTGGGAGCCGTAGCCGATGATCGCCACCTTCTTGCCTCGAATCAACGAGAGGTCGGCATCTTTGTCATAGCGAATCTTGGTCATGTGTCTCTCTACTTCTCCAAAGGTGGTTATGCTGCTGAGTTGCGGGAGGCGGGCACCGTGGGATGGGCGCGATCGTGTTTTTCGACGCCACGGGTCATCGCGACCGTGCCGGTCTGCACCAACTCCAGGATGCCAAAGGGCCTGAGAACCGAGACGAGGCCTTCGACCTTGTCTTGTGGTCCAGTGATTTCAATCGTGATTCGGTCGGGCGACATGTCGATTGCCCGCGCCCGAAACACCTCGCAAATTTTCAAGATTTCGTCGCGCTGCTCACGGCTACAGTTGACCTTGATCAACGCGAGCACGCGATTGATCGACTGCTTGTGGGTGATGTCGTCGACCCAAAGCACGTTGACCATCTTGTAGAGGTTGGCTTCGATGCGCTTGGCCTTGTCGTCATCTGCGTCACAGACGATCGTCATGCGCGACACGCCGGCCTCGTGCGTGGCACCGACGTTGAGTGAATCGATGTTGAAGCTGCGGCGGCGGAACAGCGAAGCGACGCGGTTCAACACACCCGGCTTGTCTTCGACGAAGACGGCGAAAGTTCTCTTGACGGACTGGGACATCACTCGTCCTCCCCTGTTTCGAAGATCGGGTTGTGATCGTGATTGCCGGGCTTGTGCGGCCGCTCGATCATGTCGTGAAGGTCGGCCCCGGCCGCAACCATCGGATACACGGCGTCTTCTTGTTCGACGCGGAAGTCGATGACCACGGTGCCTTCGGTGGCTTCTGCCCTCCGAACGGCGTCTTCGACATCGGACCGCTTCTCGACGCGAATACCGGTCAAAGCGTGCGCTTCCGCGATCTTCACGAAGTCGGGGCTCAACAGCGGCGTTGCGACGTAGCGGCGGCCAAAGAAGAACTCCTGCCACTGACGCACCATGCCGAGGAACCCATTGTTGATGATGGCGACGTTGACCTTGATGCCTTCCTGCGCGCAGGTGGAGAGCTCGGCTTGCGTCATCTGGAAGCCACCATCGCCGCAGATGACCCACACCGACTCCCCGGGCTCGGCGAACTTGGCGCCTATTCCCGCAGGCAAGGCAAAGCCCATCGTACCGAGGCCGCCCGAGGTGATCAGCTTCCGCGGGTAGTCGTGCTTGTAGTACTGCGCCTCCCACATCTGGTGTTGACCCACGTCGGTGACGACGAGCGCCTTGCCTTCGGTCAAGCGGTACAGGTCGTGGATGACGTGCGCGGCGTAGAGCTTGCCCATGTCCGGCAGATTCTTGATGTCCTTGACCGTCGAGCCGCCCTGGATCTCGTCGATGTACGCCAACCACTCCGGGCGGTCGCACTCGTTGACGTGTGGGAGCAAATCTTCGAGGACCTCCCGCGCGTCGCCGACGATCGGCACGTCGACGTGGACGTTCTTGTTGATCTCCGCCGGGTCGAGCTCGATGTGGATCTTCTTCGCGTTTTGGGCGTAGGTCTTGAGGTTGCCCGTCACGCGGTCGTCGAACCGCATGCCCACGGCGATGACTAAATCGGCGTCCTGGATGGCCTTGTTGACCCAGGTCTCTCCGTGCATGCCCATCATGCCGAGGCTGCGAGGGTGGCTGGCCGGGAAGCCACCGAGTCCCAGGAGGGTGCAGGCCACTGGAATATTCGTCTTTTCGACGAACTCGACCAAGGCATCCGTCCCCTGCGACTTGATGACGCCGTGTCCGGAAAAGAGGATCGGACGCTTGGCGTTCTTGATCAGCTCCACCGCCTCCTCGAGTTGCTCGGGGAGCGGCGAGTAATCCGGGCGATAGCCGGGGAGCACGATCTCGTCCTCGCTCCACTCGAAGATGCAGCTCTGCTGCTGCGCATCCTTGGTGATATCGACGACGACCGGTCCGGGCCGGCCGGAGCGCGCGATGTAAAACGCCTCGCGGATGGTTGGCGCGATTTGCTCCGGCTTGGTCACCAGATAGTTGTGCTTGGTCACCGGGATTGTGCAGCCCGTGATATCGGTTTCCTGGAATGCATCGCTGCCGATGAGCTGCGACGGGACCTGCCCGGTGATGCACACCATCGGGATCGAGTCGAGCATCGCAGTGGCAATGCCGGTGACCAGGTTGGTCGCGCCTGGGCCCGAAGTCGCGATACAAACGCCGACTTGTCCCGACGCGCGAGCGTAGCCGTCGGCCATGTGCGAGGCGCCCTGCTCGTGGCGGGTGAGCACGTGGTGGATCGGGTATTCGATCATCGCGTCGTAGGCAGGCATGATCGCGCCGCCTGGATAACCGAAGCAGACCTCGACCCCCTCGCGTACGAGCGCTTCCCAGATGATGTGGGCTCCGGAAAGAGATTCGCCCAGGCGATTCTCGAGCTTGGGATTGGCGGGTGTCACGAGGTTCTCCTTGCTTGCTTGCTTCACAAGTCCAAGTTGCTCAGTAAAAAGC
>CAZHPJ010000144.1:0-7151 GCA_964534585.1 uncultured Sandaracinaceae bacterium
GGTCGCGAAAATCGTCGGTCGGCAGCTGCTCCGCGACGAAGCGCTCGAATCGGTCGATCGAGAGGAGACCGCTGGTCATATAGCCCCAGCTCCGCCGCTGCTCTTGGTTCGGCAAGCCAAGGAAATAACGGGCTTTCAGTGGAGGGGCCTCGAGCCCGCGTTGCCAGAAAGGGCGAAACCAGTCGATCATCTGCGCCGGCGTGTATCCCTGAACGTAGAACGCACCGGCAATCGCACCAGCGGAGGCGCCAACGCAGATATCGGCTTCGATGCCGAGCTCCTGCATCGCCCGAAGCACGCCGATGTGCGCCACGCCCTTGGCGGCGCCACCAGAACCTACGAATGCAACACGAGGCCGGGCCATCAATATAAAAGGTGGCACACCAAAACAACGTCGTCGACACGCAATGCTTTCGCCCTGCTCACTCGGAAGTGGTGGCTGATGCCGCCGTACTGGCCTTCTTCCCGAGGTACGCCTCGCGTGTCACCTCGCGAAGCAGCGGCCTCGCCTCGCGGGACAACGCCGACCTAGGCCATTTCTTGATCAGAATCTTGAGCGCATCACGTGCCGTATCTAGATCGTCGACGTCGCGTGCGCAGAGCGCAACGAGCCACCAACCATCGGGCTGTAACGCGCTGTCCGTCGTTTGGTCAGCCACCTGCTGCGCGAATACGAGCGCCTCCGCGAAACGCTTCTCCCTGCGCAGCGACAGCGCGAGGCTCTGCTTGACGGCAGGAATGCGTGAGCCGTTCGGGTGCAGCTCGATCGCCTCCTCGAAGCGCTCGATCGCCTCCGCGTGCTTCTTCCCCTCCGCAAGTCTGAGGCCCTTTTGATACGCCTCGAGCGAGAGGTCCTGCCGAAACTGCTGCTCGAAGTCCCGGAACACTGCGGCCTCGGCCGGAGACAATGCCTCTTTCGCCATCGCCGGGTACTCGCGAACGACCTCTACTCGCTGCCGGGCGCGAATCAGATCGTAATACTTCGCTGCCTTGGCGGCCGCGGTCGCCCGGTCGGATGCTCGACGAACCTCGTCTGCCAGGTCGCTGCGGAGCTCTTCAACCGTGGTTTCGGCCGCGGTCATTTCGGAACGCATCCCACCGGTCTGGGCGTCGAAATAGAGCTTCAGCCCGGCGAATGAGATGGCGCCAATCACCGCAATAGCGACTCCGCTGTTCCAATTCAGGCGGCGTTCATACCCCGCCTGGCGCTTGGCGATCGACTTGATGTCGGCACCGAGAGCGTTGACCAGGTTGTTGGTCTTGATGATCAGGCCCCGGCTCTCGACAATCTCCTTCTTTATCTGGCGCACCTCGTCGTCGACGTCTCGCATGAATCCCGGAGTACAACCGACCCGGACACGAGGCAAGGGCAGCAGCTTGACGGGGCCAGACGCGCCGCCTAAAAGCCGAGCCGTGGAGGACTCCATGGGGCTGCGCCTTATCTCGTTGATCGTGGTTTCTATGATCGCAAGCTGCAATCCGCCCGCCGACTACGCGTTGGTTGGCAGCGCCTATGTGCCTGCGGCGAACGGGGAAATCGACGTCGAGAAAATCGATGGCAAGGAAATTCTCATCTCGGTGACGCTGGACCAGCTCGTCGCTCCCGAGCGGATTGAGCGCGATCTGACCCACTACATCGTTTGGTTTGCCCCGGTTGGCGAGCTTCCGATGCGTCAGCAGGCGCTCGACTACGATGCCGAGGCGCAGGTCGGCCGGGCGTCAATCCCAACTTTCTTGCGCGAGTTCGAGGTTCAGATCACGGCCGAGAACAGCGAGACTCCCAATCAACCGAGCGACATTCTCATCGCTTCTCAGAAAATCCGCGAGAACTGATCCAATGGCAGATACCTCAGACATCAAAAAAGGCTTCAAGATGCTCATCGACGGCGTGCCCTTTGCCGTCGTGGACCACCAGTTCGTCAAGCCGGGAAAAGGCCAAGCATTCGTCCGTACCCGCATCAAGAACATGATGACTGGCGCGGTGATCGACCGGACGTTCAAGAGCGGTGAGAAGCTCGAGAAGGCCGACACGGAAGAACGCACGATGCAGTACCTCTACCCCGAGGGCGAAACGCGCGTGTTCATGGACACCCGAAGCTATGAGCAGCTCTCCCTCTCGAACGAGCAACTCGGCAACAACGTGTACTATCTCCTCGACGGGACCGAGGTGGACGTCGTGCTGTTCGAAGGCCGGCCTATTGGGGTCACGCCCCCGACGTTCGTCGAGCTAGTGGTCACCGAGACGGAGCCGGGGTTCAAAGGCGACTCCAGCGGCAACACGACGAAACCCGCAACATGCGAAACGGGTTTGCAAGTCAACGTGCCGCTCTTCGTCAACACCGGAGACAAGGTCAAGGTCGACACGCGCACTGGCAACTACGTGGAGCGCGTCAAAGGCTGAGTGGTCGAGTGGCGGCGCCCGCTGATTCCGCTGTGCTGCAGGTCTTGGACCTTCGCGCCGCGCTTCTCGGCGCAATTCGGGACTTTTTCGATGAACGCGATTTCATCGAGGTAGAGACGCCAACCATCGTGCCCTCTCCCGGGCTCGACGTGCACCTCCAGGCGTTCGAGGTGCGGGACCCGAAGGGCGAGCCGGCGGGCTGGCTCGCCACGAGCCCCGAGTATCAGATGAAGCGCCTCCTGAGCGCCGGGGCCCAGCGCATCTTTCAGTTGGGCCGAAGCTACCGCGGCGAAGAACACGGCCGACATCACGAGCGCGAGTTCACCATGCTCGAGTGGTATCGCGCGGACGCGACCTCAGGCGACGTGATCCGTGACACCGAAGAACTGGTCGCGTTCGTCGCGAGCGCGCTGGCAAGAACAGGGGTCAGCCCCCTTTTTTCTGCACCATGGGAACGGCTCACGGTCGACGAAGCGCTTCAGCATCATGCGAAGACCACACTCGACGCGTTGGTGGCCGACGAGGCGCGATTCTTTCGCGTGTGGGCGGAGGAAGTCCAGCCGCGTCTTGGCAACGAGCGGCCTGTCGTCGTAACCGATTGGCCGTCCTCGATGGCGTCGCTCGCGAGGCTCAAGCCGAACGGAATGGCGGATCG
The DNA here is from genome assembly GCA_964534585.1 of uncultured Sandaracinaceae bacterium. GTDB lineage: Bacteria > Myxococcota_A > Polyangia > Polyangiales > Houyiibacteriaceae > SG8-38. The sequence continues at coordinate 3,057 of CAZHPJ010000144.1, forward strand.
GTTCGAGGCGTTCTTCCGGGGTGTAGAGCTGTGCAATGGCTTCGGCGAGCTGACCGATGCAAAGGAACAGCGACGTCGGTTCGAGCGGGACCAAGCGGAACGCCAAGCGGCCGGCCTGCCGGCCTATCCAATCGACGAACGGTTTCTCGAGGACCTGGAGCGGGGCATGCCAGAGAGCGGTGGCAACGCGCTCGGAGTCGACCGTCTACTGATGCTGCTGGTCGGCGCCGACTCGATTCAGGCTGTGATGCCGTTTCCAGCAGAACGCTTGTAACCGTCGGATACGACTCGGCCCGTAGAGCGGGCCTGCGGCGTTTCACGCCTTGCGCTCGAGGGCCTTGGCGCGCTCCCACATCTCGTCGAGCTCGGGCTCGTCGTAGTCGCGGAGGCTCTTGCCCTCGGCTTGGGCCGCAAGCTCGCAATGCCGGAAGCGTGAGGAAAAGCGATCGAGTGACCCCCGAAGCGCGGCTTCCGGGTCCAACCCCTGCTTGCGGCCGTATGTCGCGAGGGCGAACAGCAGGTCACCGAGCTCGTGCTCGAGGGCAGCCATGTCTTTGCTCTCAGCCGCCTCGTCGAGCTCTTTCAGCTCCTCGTCGACCTTGTCGCGCGGGCCGCCGGCGTCCGGCCAATCATAGCCCACCGCACTGGCCTTTTCCCCGACGCGCACTGCCCGCAGCAACCCCGGCAACGCAACCGGCACTCCGCTGAGCGCGCCAAGTTCTTTCTTCTCCTCGGCCTTGATCGCTTCCCAGCTGTTGAGAGCGCCACTGGCGTCATCGACCTCTTGGTCTCCGAAAACCCACGGGTGCCGGCGAACGAGCTTCTCGCAAATCGCGCTGACCACGCCATCGATGTCGAACCAGCCCTTCTGCTCCGTCAAGGCTGCCTGGAAGACGACCTGCAGCAGAAGATCGCCAAGCTCTTCCCGGAGCATCTCGGGCGTGCCGTGGTCGATAGCGTCGACGACCTCGTGCGCCTCCTCGATCACGTACTGCCGGAGGGTCTCGAGGGTTTGCTCACGATCCCAGGGGCAGCCGTCGGGAGCGAGCAATGTGCGCATCAGCTCGACGAGATGCGTTAGCGACTGACCTCGTTCACTCACCGGGCGGCTGTAGCACAAGCGGTTGACGAGCCCCAGGAGCAGGCGTCATTGTTCCCGATCCATGGCGTACGCAAAGAGCGCGGTCAGCTCCCAGCAAATCATCGACGCGGCGATCCGCGTCCTCGCGCGCCAGGGCTACGCGAGGACCAGCCTGCTCGAAATCGCGAAAGAAGCAGGCATGAGCAAGGGCGCTCTGCACTACCACTACCCGACCAAGGAGGCTCTCATCCACACGGTGCTCGAGACTGCGTGTAACGCGGTGCAGGCGCGCACGATGCAGGCCTGGTCTCCGTCGGACAATCCGTTCGAGGCGCTTCGGAAGTCGCTCCAGGAGCTCTGGGCAACACGGGCAGAGCGCACCGACGAAGCGTTGGTCGTCGCGGACCTGCTCGCGCTGAGCCTGTACGACGAATCGCTTCGGCCGAAGCTCGCAGAATTTTATCAGCTCGGCGCGCAGCAGATCCGAGACTACCTCGAACAGAATCTGACGTCGTTGGGTCTCGAGCCACGGATCTCGCTGGATATGTTGCCCCGAATCGTCATCGGGCTGCTCGATGGCCTCGTGATGCAGGCCTTTGTCGATCCCGATGCGTTCTCTCCGGACGAGGTGGTAGACGCCATCCAAACGATTGCGATCTCGATCTTCGCTGGAGGCTCCGGCCAGTGACCGCGCTCGAGTCGGTGCGGGCTCAGGATGTCGCAGTTCGAGCGCTCTTACGCGCGCGCGAGCACGACCGTGTGGCCTCGGCCTACTTGTTTGACGGCCCGAGCGGCGTGGGCAAGGAGCTCACGGCTCTCTCGTTTGCAATCGACATCGTTGCGGGAGGCGATCCACACGTCGTCGACCGAATCGAATCGGGCTCGCATCCCGACGTGCGTGTGTTCCGGCCGCGAGACGAAGGCAAGCGCAACATCCAAGTCGAAGTCCTGCGCGCCGAGATCCTGCCCCTCGCACAGTTCGCACCCTTTGAGGCAACGTCCACATTCTTCATCTTCCCCGAGGCGGACGTCTCGTTCCCCGTCTTCCAGCCGGAGGCCGCCAACGCCTTGCTCAAGACGCTGGAGGAACCGCGCCCCAACGTGCATTTCATCCTCACTTCGGAGCGCCCGGACTCACTCCTGCCAACCATCCGATCGCGGTGCCAACGGATTCGTTTCGCGCGCCTTCCCGATACCGTCTTGCGTGATATCCTCGAATCCGAGGGGGTCCCCAAGAGCTCCATCGCCCCGGCAATCGCGCTGAGCGCGGGCCGTGCGGACATCGCACTCGCGCTGGCGCACGACGGCGCGGTGGAGGGCCTCACCGCACTGGTGATGTCAGTCGATGACGCGGTTCGAGACTCCGGCCCGGGGGCTTTGGTCGAGCTCTCCGAGCAATTGGCGCGACGGGATGACCTCGAGCTCGCGCTGCTGACACTCCAAACCTTCTACCGAGGCCTCGCGGTGACCTCGCTCGATCTGCCTGCTGACGATCTCGGGTTCTCGGCGCCGGTGGAAGAGCTCCAGGAACGGCTGGCCTCACTCTCGACGAGCGCAGCCGCCGCTCGCGTCTCCCTCATTCACGACTGTGTGCGATCCATGCAGAGAAATGCCAATCGGCAGGTCGCGCTCGACTCGCTGCTATTTGGCCTTCGAAACCTGCGCTAGGTGGCGTCTCGGCCGATTTTGGCTAGTCTCGGGCGCGCAATGGCTCGTCCGTACTACGTCACTACGCCGATCTACTATGTGAACGATCGGCCGCACATCGGACACGCGTACTCCACCGTGGCCGCGGATGTAGTGTCGCGGTATGAGCGCCTTCGCGGGAAGCCCACCTACTTCCTGACCGGCCTCGACGAGCACGGACTGAAGATCGAGCGCCGGGCAAAGGAAGAAGAGCTCGCCCCCCAAGACTTCGTCGACCAGATGGCCGCGCCTTTCCGCTCGGCCTGGGAAGAGCTCGGGTGCGCTCATGACGGCTTCATCCGCACGACCTCGGCGCAGCACCGCGTGTGCGTTCAAGCGCTCTGGAAGCTCATGCAGGACAGGGGCGACATCTATCTCGATGACTACGAAGATTGGTACTGCGTCGGTTGCGAGTCGTTCAAGACCGACAAAGAGCTCCTCGAAGGCAACCTCTGCCCGATTCACAAGAATCCGGTCGAGCGCATCAAGGAGCGCAGCTACTTCTTCCGGCTGAGCAACTACACCCAACCCCTCCTCGATTTCTATGAGGCACATCCGGATTTCGTGCGACCCGAAACGCGCCTCAACGAGGTGAAGTCGTTCGTGAAAGAGGGGCTACGGGACTTGTCGATCTCGCGGACGAGCTTCCGTTGGGGTGTACCGGTGCCGGGAGACCCCGAGCACGTCGTCTATGTGTGGCTCGACGCTCTGATGAACTACGTGAGCGCGCTCGGCGGACCAGCCGCAGAGGGCGAAGCACCGCTCTACGACGAGTTCTGGCAGTCATCGGAGAAGATCACGCACATCGTCGGCAAAGATATTCTGCGCTTTCACTCGATCTACTGGCCTGCCTTCTTGATGAGCGCTGGGATCCGCCTTCCAACACAGATCTGGGCGCACGGCTGGCTCACGGTGAACGGCGAAAAGATGTCGAAGTCCCTCGGCAACTTCCTGCCGCCAGGCCCACTAGTTGAAGCGTTCGGTGCAGATGTGTTGCGCTATTACTTGATGCGCGAGGTTGGCTTCGGTCAAGACGGCGACTTCAGTCATCGTAATCTGCTCAATCGATACAACGGAGAGCTCGCCAATGGGCTCGGCAATCTGATGAACCGGATCGTCGCGAGCATCGTGCAAAAGAACTTCGACGGCCGCGTGCCAGAGGTCGATCTCGATGCCCTCGAACACGCTGACCGGCAGCTGATCGACAAGGCGAAAGCGACCGCACAACAGGCAGCGACGCATCTCGAAGCGCTCGCCTTTCACCGTGCCCTCGACGCCGTTTGGGAGCTCGTTCCGGCGGCACACAAGTACGTCGATTCGACGGAGCC
>CAZHPJ010000145.1:0-7139 GCA_964534585.1 uncultured Sandaracinaceae bacterium
CACCAACCTCCCTGGCAGCATCCAGAGCGGCGCACTTAAAGGCAAGGTCCCCTACGTAAACTGACCCATCAGGATCATTGAGAAATCCCCGAAAAACACAGGGGATCGTGTTCCCGGGTGTTGCGTGTTTGTTCCTGGTTGTTCGTGGTGTGTGGGAGAGATTGTGGGAGTTTGGATCCGCGTGTTCACAAGTAATGGTCGATCATCCGTCCTGCAGCAGTCTTTGCCCGTGCCCGCAACTGTGCGGTGGGTCATCGACGAAGTTTGGTCAATGCGAGGAGTCGTCGCGCCCGACCTCGAGCTGTTTTGCGCGCACTTTCTCGAGACGAGTCACGTCGACCAGATCCTGAGGACGACCCGCAGCGCGCTTGGCGACCAAGAGATCCTCGAAACCGATCACGTTCACGTCGACACGCTCGACTCGGACGCAGGCGCGCCGCACATACCCGCCCTCGAAGTCGTCAACCCCGGGGATACTCTGCAAGAGATCGATGCGCTGCGGTGGGCGGCCGAGAAATACGAACTCGTCTTTCGAGGCGGACGCCAGGTTACGAATGGCGGTTTCGGGTGCTCCAAACGCCCTGAGCGCGCGAAGCACCGCCTCACGGTTGGTAGCATCTTCTCCTATCCAGACATCGAGGTCCTTCGTCGCGCGCGAGTGGCCATGCAAGCCCACCGCGTGCCCGCCAATGACCAGATACTTGGCTTTCGCCTCATTGAGAGCATCGAGGAAATCGAGAAGGTCCGGCAGCTGACGAAGCGTCGTGGTGCGACCTGCCTCCGTCATTCGGGTTCGGCCCCGAATCGCAGAACGCCAACCGGCCACGCATCGCGGGACGTCGAACCGCCTTCGGCAAGCTGTCCCGAGAGCAGAAAAACAAGTCGCAGTCGTTCTTCGGGCACCATCAGGGCCGCCTCTTCGAGATCGGACTCGGTCATCTCTTCGAAGCTCCGGAACTTGGCGGAGTACCAATCGCTGCTCCGTCGCCTCGCGGTGGCTCTCTCCTCCGCGCCGGATCTCGCTCCTCGAGAGGGGGTCTTCATAATATTAATTATAGCACACGCGCGGCTAGCGGAGTTGGCCGAGCCGCCTTGAGTTTTCCCTGCGCAGTTCGGGAGCTGTAGGAGCTAGATTCGTCGACGTATTCGATAGCGGTGGGATTGGTGCGGCCAACAACCACCTCATGCCACTCTCATAGCAGCCCACATGCAACCGGATGATGGCTTGCAAAGACGTCGCCATTGACGCGCACGTCGTTGCGAGACCGCCGCTACTCGTTCGGCGCCCGGAAGAGATGCTCTTTCGCGTTGCTCGCTTCCGGCACCAGATTGTCCGCAGTGGAGTAGAACAGCACATAACGACCGTCTCGGCTCATTCCTGTAAGCGTGCTGGAACGGTTGGCCTCGCTGCCATCGGCGGCTACGGACACGCGGATGGTCGTGTTCGTCTGGGTGTCACGCACGAAGGTGTCCGGGTCGTTGTTCGTGTCCCCAGAAACCAGGTTGGTCGCCTCGGAGGAGAAGGCGACGTAGCGCCCGTCCCCACTGATCGCCAGCGCGTCGCTCACTCCGTTGGCCTCGGAGCCGTCGCTGGCGACCGAGACGCGTGTCGTGGTTCCCGTCTGCGTGTCGTGCAGGAAAATGTCCTCCACTCCGTTGGTGTCAGCAGGAACCAGGTTGGTCGCGTCGGAGTAGAAGGCGACGTAGCGTCCGTCGCTGCTGATCTCGGGGCCGTAGGACCACCGATCGCTTTCGGCGCCACCTGGGCCCACCGATGCGCGCACGTTGGCACCGGTGTCCCGGTCGTGAACGAAGATGTCCTCGAAGTTGTTCGTGTCGCCCGTGACTAGGTTCGTTGCACGCGACACAAAGGAGATGTAACGCCCGTCCGCGCTGATAGCCGGACCAGAACTTTGGCCGTCGGCCTCGGCGCCCATCAAGCCCAGGGATACGCGTGTGACGGTGCCGGTTTGCAGGTCACGCACGAACACGTTCCCGGGGGCGTTGGTGTCGTCGGGCACGGCGTTGGTAGCCTCGGAGGAGAAGGCGACGTAGCGTCCGTCAGCGGAGATCGCCCCATCGATGCTGGCCCCGTTGAGTTCCTTGCCAACCGCGTCGACCGAAACACGTGTCGTCGTGCCGCTTTGCATGTCGTGCAGGAATACGTCGCCCACCATGTTGGTGTCGTTCGTAACCAGGTTGGTAGCCCACGAGATGAAAAGAACATAGCGCCCGTCCGCGCTGACGTTGGGCCCTCCGCTCACCTCGTCGGCCTCGGTGCCGTCGCTGGCGACCGAGACGCGTGTTGTCGTGCCCGTTTGCGTGTCGTGCAGGAACACGTCGAGCGTCATGTTGGTATCGTTGGCCACAAGATCGTCGGAGTCGGAGTGGATGGCGACGTAGCGGCCGTCCGCGCTCGCTGCACCGGAGGACGAATAGCCGTTGCCCTGGAATCCGTTCGAGTCCTTGGAAATGAGGGTGATCGGCTCGGGCGGATCGACAGCGCCGCCATTGCCACCGTTGCCGCCGCTACCGCCGGTACCGGCCGTGCCACCCATGCCTGCGGTGCCGCCAGCACCACCCGTGGCCCCGCCTGACCCGCCGGTCGGACCATCGCCCGACTCGCTGCATCCCGAGAGCGGAAACAGCATCAAGGCAAGAACGCATGCACGACGCGAAAAATCGTACCTCATGACCGCCTCCTTCGAGCCCCACGGCTCCGCAAAGATCTTCACGCCCAAGAGACCCTACCGTGCCCGGCTGTTAGCCGCTACAAGCGCCTTCCTTCCTGAAACCGAATGTCAAAACCAAGCGTTGGTGTCCTACGATCCCGCAAAGTCAAAGTGTCCTATCCGGCAGGGTGCATGGAGCAGGGCGGTGCATCTGGTGACGCCGGACCGAGACTGCCCTCCTTGTGGTACCTTGATCCGTTCATGGCCCGCATGCTCCCCGAACGTTTTGGCAACTACGAGCTAATCGAACGCCTCGGTGTCGGGGGCATGGCCGAGACGTTCGTAGCGATTCGACATGGGCCCGGCGGCTTCGAACAACGCGTTTGTCTCAAACGCATCCTCCCCGCCTTCGTCAACGAAGCCGATTTCGTCGAGATGTTCCTTCGCGAAGCGCGGCTATCGGCGCTCCTGCACCACGGGCACATCGCGCGCGTGCTCGACTTCGGCATCGCCGAGGGCACCCACTACCTCACCCTCGAGCTTATCGAGGGCACCGACCTGCGTGCCTTGCTGCGTCACCTTCGTGCGCGTGGAGAATCGCTGGACGCTGGGCTGACGTCGTACCTGGCGCACGCGCTCGCTTTGGCCCTCGACTTCGCACACACGGCAGACGACGACGGACACGCGACCGGCATCATTCATCGCGACGTGTCGCCTTCGAACGTGCTGCTCAGCAACGCCGGCGAGATCAAGCTTGCGGACTTCGGCATCGCCACAGCCACCAACCTCCCTGGCAGCATCCAGAGCGGCGCACTTAAAGGCAAGGTCCCCTACATGGCTCCCGAGTACGCGCTAGGTCAGCGTTGCAGCGCCGGCTCCGATTTATTCTCACTGGGCGTGCTGCTCTACGAGTGCCTGGCAGGGTACCGGCCGTTCGACGGGGACAACGACATCCAGACCCTCGACCGCGCCCGCAATGGCCGCCATGAGCCGCTTCACGCGGCCGCTCCGGAGACCCCCGCACCACTTGCCGACGCCATCGAATCTCTCTTGGCGCCGAACCCCCAGGAACGCCCGCCCAACGCCGCCGTCTTCGTAGCGATGTTGACCGACGTCCCGCCGCCCGCCTTGGCGCAGCGCGACCTCGGCGTGCTGGTCCGCGCGGCCGAGACACACGACACCATGCCGAGTGCACCCGGTCTGGCGTCGACTCGCCCCGCGCTTACTCTGCGTCCTCGGAAACGCTTTCCTCCTCAGAGGTAGCATCCCCGTAGGTGTTGGTGCGCTGCTCTTCCAGCAAACTGAGGCCAATGGCCATCGCCTTGCGAACGCGCTCGAGGAGCGCCTCATCGATTGCGATCTTCTCCACGGCCATGGAGAGCTTGGATTCGAGCTGTGACTTCACCGCCTCGAGCGACCCGACACGCGATTCGAGTTCCCGCTTGTTGCCCGCAAGCACCTCGGCCTTGGTCTCGCTGGCGTCGAGCTCCTGCTGCAACCCGTCGCGCACTTCCCTGGTTTGGTCGAGCTCGGCCTGGAGCCGATCCCGCGTCTCTTGCGTTTCTGCGAGCTGGGTGTTCGCCGTCGCCAACGCTGCTGCGGTCTCGTTGAGCTTGCTTTCGAGCTCGATCGAGCGCTCCTCGTTCAGCGACTCGCGCTCACGCGCACCCGAGAGCTCCGTCTCGGTGTCAGCGAGCTTGCGTCCCAAGGTAGCGAGTTGTTTGGAGTGCTCCTGGTCCTGCGTCTCCAGCTCGAGCTGCTTTTCGCTTTGAAGCAGGGCCTCGCGCTCGGCCATCGTCCGCTGCCACTCGGCCTCGGCCTCCGCCATGTTGGTCGAAGCGGCCGTGTCGAGCTCTTCGCGAAGTGAAGCCAGGGCGGCCTGCTTGGCGGCATCAGCCTCTGCAGCCGCCTGGGCCAAGGCAGCGGCCTGCGCGTCGGCGAGCTCCGAACGAAGCGACGCCAACGCGGTTTCTTTCTCGCTGGTCGCTGCGTGCAAGGCAGCCTCGTTGTCTTCCTGGGCCTTCGCCAACGCGGCGGCGGACTCCGCCTTGAGCAGATCCAGGGCATCCTCGTGTGCCACTCGGAACCTCGCTACGTCCGCGTCATGTGCGCCCTTCAGCGCTTCAACATCGGCCACGCGCCCATCACGCTCTTGCGAAAGCTCTCCCTCGAGAGATTCGGCCTTGGCCTTCTCACGCTCGAAGCGACTCTTCACGTCCTGGTAGCGCTTGTTCGCGTTTTCCTTGTCCTCGCTCAGGCTCACAATCGATTCCTGCGCCTTGGTCAGCGCGTGCTCGAGTCCGGCGGTTTTCTCGTCGAAGTCAGCGCGCGCGCGTTCGAGCACGATCGACTGATCCCTGAGCTCGATGATCTCTTTGTCGCGCCCGCTCACTTCATCGCGCAGATCGAGGATCTGTTTGTCTTTCGTGTTGAGCGCTTCGCGAAGGTCGAGGAACTGACGGCTCGACACACCTCCCGATGACTCGGCGAGCTTCGCCTTGAGTCCGGAGATCTCTGAACGTAAGCGCGCGACTTCGATCTTGCCCGTGGCAGGGCCCTCCGTCGGCGCCGGTGGTGTAGGCTCTAGCCGCGCCGACACAGGTGGCGCGGTCGCACCAGATACCTCCTCGGGCGGGACGTCGGAAACCATGATCACGTCATCTAGCTCCACGTCCTCGTACTCGCCGGTCTCGCTCACCGGCACGTCGCTGGCTTCAGTGGCTTCAGGATACTCCGACGGCTCCTTCACCTCGGGGTCCATCATGAGCGCGTCGAAGGCATTCTCTGCAAACTCATCGATCTCCTCGTCGATCTGGGATGTCTCCCCGGTCTTCGTTGGCAAATCGCTCGACATGTTCTCATCCGACATTTGGTCTCCCCTTCGATTCCCAAGCCCAGGTTACCAGCGTTCTCGTCGTTTGAACGAAAGTGCGTCCAACCCGGTCCCCGAACGCATGCAAAGTTATGCCTACGTCAAAAAAAGAATAGGGCTCATGGGCTCATCCTGTCAACGCCAGAAGCCCTGCGGGACGCGGAAGCGGACGGGGATTCAGTACACGACGCGCGCATTGGCGGCGAGCCGGAAGAGCGCCGAACGATCGAGATCTCCGAAAAACGCGTAGTTCACACCACCCTGTTGGCGGATCGTCACTACCTTGCCGCCTACAACGTAATAGTAGACCTCATGGCCACCGACATGTGTGCGTTGCGCGTTTCGCACCATCTCGGGTGCCTGAAAGACCAGCAGCGTGATGCGGTGCACGCCTTGCTTGTAGTAGAGCGCAGCAGCGGGCCGGGTGCCGACTCTGATGTAGCGTGCACCGACGAATTTCATGCTCGGCTCTGCGAACTGCGCAGGCTGCACCCGAAATGGGGTCTTGCCTTGGAAGTAGCGAGCGACTTCCTGGGGCGCTCCGGCCCGCACGTCGGAGGGCAGCGCCTGCGCGTGCAGGTTCATCACGTCTTGAAGCATGCCAGCGCTCCGGTACTCCGAGCTTTTAGGTAAACCTACTGCAGCACCGATGACCAAGACGACCGCGGCGGCCGCAGCAAGCGGCCAAGTCTGTCGCCAGCGCATCGGCCGCACTTCGATCAAGGAAGCGTGTCCCGCCCTGGCCTCGTCAATCTCGTCCAAGCGATGGAGCACCCTGGTCCACAAACGCTCGGGCGCATGAATCCCTCCAAGCGAATCACGCGTCTGCTGGCGCAACGAGCTTTCGAACGCGAGATGCTCCTGACAACCCGGGCACGCTTCCAAATGGCGCTCGAACTCGATCTGAGAGGCGGGATCGAGCTCCCCGTCCACGAATGCGCCGAGATGACGCCGAACGAGCTTGCAACTCATGACTTCACCGCCTTCCTCGAACGAAACGCTTCGAGCGCAATCGGTTCTTCGACGTCATCGTCTTCCTCCTCGATGATGCCGAGCTGCACCGCGTGCGTCTGCAACGAGCATTGCAGCTGCTTCCTCGCGCGATGCAAGCGGGACATGACCGTGCCGATTGGACAACCGACGACGTCGGCAATCTCTTTGTACGAAAGCTCTTCGACATCGGCGAGCAACACCATTGCGCGGGCGTCGTCCGACAGTTCCTCGAACGCGCGGTTGATCTCGTGCGCAATCAGTTGCCGCTGCGCATCGCCCACAGGGTCCGTGAGACCGCGCATGCTTGCACGGCTCATGACACCCTCTCCAACCGGCACCGCCACGGGGCCGTCGAATATCTGGCGCTCGCGGGTTACTCGCCGGTATCGATTGATGAACGTGTTCATCTGGATTCTCAGAAGCCAAGCTTTGAAGTTCGTGCCTGCCTCGAAACGATCGTAGAAGCGGTAGGCTCGTACGAGGGTGTCCTGCACCAAGTCCTCCGCGTCGACGGGCGAGCGCGTCAGCCGGAGCCCCGTCGAATACAGAGCATCCAGATGGGGCCGAGCTTCCACCTCGAAACGCTGGCGCTCTGCCTCGAC
>CAZHPJ010000146.1:0-7123 GCA_964534585.1 uncultured Sandaracinaceae bacterium
GGCGCGATGTTTGGAAACGCGCCGCGTGTGCTGTGGCGAAAGTGGGTCGATCCCGACGAGCTCAACCGTATTCCGCTTGCGTGCCGGGCGTTGCTAATCGAAGACGGGGATCGGCGCCTCTTGTTCGAAGCGGGAATCGGCGCGTTCTTTCCGCCGCAGCTGCGCGACCGGTTCGGTGTTCAAGAAGAACGGCACGTCTTGCTCGACAGCCTTCAGAAGGCAGGGTTTTCGGACGAAGACATCGATTGTGTCGTCTTGTCGCACCTTCACTTCGACCACGCAGGAGGTCTGCTGAGCACGTACGACCCGGAGGAGCCGATGCGCCTCTTGTTCCCCAACGCTACCTTCGTGGTGAGCTGGGACGCGTGGCAGCGCGCCAAACATCCGCACGCGCGAGACCGCAAGTCGTTCATTCCCGAGCTGCCGGCGTTGCTCGAAGAAAGCGGACGGCTCGAAGTCGTGAAAGGGCATCGCTCCGAGGCGCTCGGTGGTGACTACAAGCTCTGGCTCTCCGAGGGACACACGCCGGGTCTCATGTTGACGGAGATCCCCGGAGACGAAGGTTCGGTAGTATTTGCGGCGGACCTGGTTCCTGGCCGCGCATGGGTGCACCTGCCTATCACCATGGGTTACGACCGATACCCCGAGCGGCTGATCGACGAGAAGACAGACTTGCTGACGCGCTTGCTCGAGCAGCGGAGCCGGCTGTTCTTCACCCACGACCACGAGGTGGCGCTCGGGCGGCTCGGGCGCGACGACAAAGGCCGGTTTTTCGTGGAAGAAACCTGGGCCGATCTCACGGGCACGCCCCTTTGAACGGCGTGGTAGAGTAACGGTCTTTGGAGAGACGATGCCTCTTGGCAACGGCGATACGCTCGCCCCAATCGAAACCGGCGAAGGCTACATCGAGAGCCTTCGCGGCCGAAACCTGAAGGTGTTTCTATTTGGTGAGCTCCTCGACGAGCCAGTGGACCATCCGCTGATCCGGCCGTCGATCAACGCGGTCGCGGCAACCTACGACCTGGCGATTCGCGAGCCTGAGCTCGCGACAGTCGAGTCGCCGCTGACGGGAAAGCGTATCAACCGGTTCCTGCACGTGGCGCAAAGCGCCGAAGACCTGGTCGCGCAGAACATGATGCAACGGAAGCTCGGTCAGAACACGGGCACTTGCTTTCAGCGTTGCGTCGGCATGGATGCCTTCAACTCGCTCTACTCGGTCACCTACGAGATCGACGAGGCGCACGGAACCTCGTACCACGAGCGGCTCACGGCATTCCTCACGACGATGCAGGAGCTCAACTATGTCGTCGGCGGGGCGATGACCGACGTCAAAGGTGATCGAAGCAAGGCACCGCACGAGCAGGACGATCCCGATCTCTTCGTACACGTCACGAAGAGAAACGAAGACGGGATTTGGCTCACAGGCGCCAAGGCACACCAAACCGGTTGCATCAATTCGCACTGGATCATCGCAATGCCGACCATGCGTCTCGGGCCGGCCGACAAAAACTATGCTGTCGTCGCCGCGTTCCCGGTTGATGCGCTGGGAATCACGTATATCTACGGACGGCAGTCGTGTGACACCCGCAGCATGGAAGGCGGGTCAATCGATGTTGGTAACGCGGAGTTTTCGGGCCAGGAGGCGATGGTCGTGCTCGACGACGTGTTTGTGCCCTGGAGCCACGTCTTCATGGATGGCGAGCACGAATTTGCCGCCATGCTCGTGGAGCGATTCACCTGCTATCACCGGCGCAGCTACGTCTGTAAGACCGGCGTGGGCGACGTGTTGATCGGTGCGGCGGCGCAAGCAGCCGAGGACAACGGCGTCGAAAAGGCTTCCCACATCAAAGACAAGCTCGTGCAGATGACCCATCTCAACGAAACGATGTACGCCACAGGCATCGCGTCTTCCCACCAGGCGCACGCGACCAAGTCTGGCTGCTACTTGAACGACGACATGCTGGCAAACGTGTGCAAGCACCACGTTACGAAGATGCCTTTCGAAATGGGGCGGCTCGCGCAGGACTTGGCCGGCGGCCTGGTGAGCACGGCACCCTCAGAAAAGGAGCTGAAGCACCCCGAGCTTGGCGCGCTACTCGACAAGTACCTCAAGGGGCGAGCCGATGTGCCCACCGAATCGCGCATTCGTATCCTGCGACTGATCGAGAACATGACGATGGGCCGCAACGCGGTCGGCTATCTGACTGAATCGTTGCACGGCGCGGGGTCACCGCAGGCGCAGAGGGTCCAAATCGGACGTCGGATGGAGCTCGACTTCAAGCAGGGCCTTGCGCGTCGGCTCGCTGGCGTCGACACGACCGATGATGAGTAGCTTTCTCATGCCGATGGTCGTGTCAACAGTAGCCGGCAGCGGTCAAATTGAATACGTTACGCTTGATGCGAATGTGGGGCGGCATCTGGACGGCGGGGGCTTGCACGCTCATGGCGATCGCGGGCTGCGACCGGGGAGCAACGGCGGAGACCCCGATTCAGCCGGTGGACACCGCCGAGACGCACACCGGGGACGCCGACCGCGGGGCGGCGACCGCTCAGCCACGAAAGGAGATTGACCGGGAAGGCCTGCTGATCGGCGAGTACCAGCTGGCCGACAAGCCAGTGGTCGATGGGGACACGATTCGCGTCGAAGGCGTCGATCGCTCCGTTCGATTGCTGTCGATCGACACCGAAGAGAAGCTGCACAGCAAGGCCGACCGCGCGGCTGCGGCGAAGAATTTCGAGAAGTACCTGAAAGGGAAGCGCGGCGAGGCGGTGCGTCCTCGAAAGGCGGGGACGCCGATGGGGGAGGAAGCCACCGAGTTCGCCAAAACCTTCTTCGCAGATGAGCACATCGTACGGCTAGAACGCGACGACCCGAAAGAAATTCGCGGCCGCTACGGACGCTTGCTGGCCTATGCGTTCGTCAAGAAGAATGGTCGCTGGACGAGCTACAACGTCGAGTGCGTGCGGGCCGGGATGAGCCCCTATTTCACGAAGTACGGATACTCGCACCGCTTTCACAACCAGCTCAGTCATGCGGAAGCGGAAGCGCGGCAAGCCCAGAGGGGGATCTGGGATCCGGACGCGCTAGGCTATGGTGACTACGTCGAACGCAAGGCCTGGTGGAATGCGCGCGCCGACTTCATTCGAGCATTCGAGCACGAGGCGAGTCGTCGAGACGACTACGTTCAGCTGACGCAATGGAACGCGCTCGACCAACTGGAGCAACGGCTCGGCCAAGAGGTTACAGTCCTCTCGACCGTGGACAGAATCCGGCACTACAAGGGGCTGGTGCGGGTCTCGTTGGCAAGGCAGCGCGGAAGTGGGTTCCCGGTTATTTTCTTCGATAAAGACGTGTTTCTGAAGAGCGGAATCGACCGCTACGCGCAAGAGCCCGTGACCGTCCGCGGCACGGTGGAACGCTACGAAAAGGGCGACTACCGCACGCTTCAAATCGTGGTCCAAGAGCCCACCCAAGTCTCGTTGCCCTCATTGCCTTGGCCCAATGACGCCAAACGCGCGGCGCAGTAGTCGATCATTCGACGACACGAAACCGCGCGAGGTGTTGTCCGATAACCCGCGAAACCACAACGACAGGAGGTCGATATGGCGGGTATTTGGAGCTGGGCTTGCGCGTTCGCAGGCCTGATACTGGTGCTCAACGGTTGCGGGCGGGACGCGGTCGGCGCGGCAAGCGTCTGCGATGAGCTCGAACCAGGCGACGTGGTCGTCACCGAAGTACAGGCCAATCCCAACGGAAGTGATGGCGTGGATGAGTACATCGAGCTCTTCAATCCAACTGGGTCCTTGCTTGCGCTCGACGGTCTGACGCTCGTCGTGAGCCGGGCGGACGGTGCGAGCCCAAAGAGCCATCGCTTCATGGACGCGTCGATCTCGGCCGGCGAGTACTTCGTCGTTGGGAACGCGCCGGCGGGTTCAATGCCGGCGTATGTCGACTACAGTTACGGGAGCGCCCTCGGGAGTCTCCGCAACTCCGACGGGGTCGTTTCGGTGTGGTGCGGGGACACGGTCATCGATCAGGTCGGCTATGAGCGGACCATCGACGGTCGTGCGCTCGAGCTCGACGGGCGGCTGACGCCGGATCACGAGCTAAACGACGACGCGAGTTACTGGTGCGCTACCCCGGAAGGCGTCAACGAAGTGTCCGCCGGCAATTTCGGGACCCCGGGGGCTGCGAACAGTCCCTGCGAGGTCGTGCAGGTCGAAGGCAGGTGCCTGGACGGAGGGTCCGGCCGCGCAATCATCATGCTCGAGCCAGCCGACGTGCAGATCACGGAATGGATGGCCAATCCGGAAGGGGCGGACAGCGACTTCGAGTGGGTCGAGGCGCTGTTCGGTGCAGAGGCCGACCTCAATGGGTTCCAACTCGGTCCGGCACCCGACGCGCTGAAGGCCGTGGTCGACCAGGAAGAGTGTTTTCCGGTCGGCGCGGGGACACGGGTCGTCTTCGGGGCGAGCCCGGCGGCGGCTCCTCGCGTCGACGCGGAGCTGCGGTTCAACCTGGGCAACTCGGGAGCGCGGAGCATCGTAGCTGGCGTCAATGGTCTCGTCCTGCACCGAGTGGACTACGACGGAACGGTCGAAGGAGTCGCTTGGCAGATCGACACGAATGAAGAGCTCTGCTTGGCCCGCCTGCGAGACGAGTATGCTGCCAACAACTTCGGGACGCCCGGGGAGGCCAATCCAAGCTGTCCCCTGGTGCTGAATCCCGGAATGTGTTTCGACGACGGCACGCCGCGCCAGATCGTCAGCCCCGCTGCAGGCGACGCGCGGATCACGGAGTGGATGGCAAACCCATCGTCCGTTGGAAACCGCGAGGGAGAATGGCTGGAGGTCCGGTTCGATGCAGCGGTCGACTTGAACGGCCTCGTGCTGTCGGATCTCACTTCCAACGCAACGACGCTCGAAGACGAAGACTGCTTGAGGGTGGGAGCAGGCGCGCACGTGGTGTTCGCACGGAACATGAATCCCTCCGAAAACGGCGGAATTGAAGGTGTCGATGCCGAGCTGTCCCTTTCGCTGAACAACAGCGACGAGACGATCACGCTGAGCGTCGATGACCGTGTTCTCGACTCCGTGACGTACGAACGGTCGAAGACGGGCGTGGCGATCCAGGTCGACGAGCTCGGCAACGTCTGCGACGCCGTACGCGCGTACGGCGACGGCGACTTGGGGACGCCCGGCTCCGCGAATCCCTGGTGCTCCTGAGACGCGCATTCGTCTGCGCATGTCTTCTGGCGCTGACGCCACGCACTGCTTCGGCGGTCCAATACGAAATCTTCATCGATATCGAAACCGAAGAGGACCTCTACGACCTCTTGACGACCGAGCAAATCTCCGAGTCATCGTTCGACGCGTTGCTGCTTCTTCATCAAACGCGCGTGGAGATCAACCGGGCCAGTCGAGAGCGACTGTACCTTCTTCCAAACCTCGACTACAGACACGTCGATCGGATCCTCGCCTATCGCAACGAGGCTGGAGCGATCCGCGGCCTAGGTGACCTAGTTGCTGCCGGAGTGTTGGGAGCCGAGCTGGTGAGCTCGCTCCGCGCCTTCGTAGACGTCCAGGCCCGAGACGTGTCGAAGTCGCAAACCAACGGGTTCGTGCGGGTCCAGGGGCGATGGAGCGGACGGTACGATCGGCTGCCGCCCGCGTTTGCGGTGCAAGCGCGAATCAAGGCGCTTCGCAACTTGGACATGGGCGTGGCTGGCGCAGTCACGCGCAATGGATTGCGTCGCGTTCGATGGGATCCGAACCGCCGCGCGCTCAGCGTCGAGCCGGAACGTGTTCGCTTCGAAGTGCCGAAGCTCTATGTCGAATGGGAGGACGAGAAGTGGGAGATCGTCGGCGGGACCTATCGCATAGGATTCGGGCAACGTCTGACGTTCGACGTGACGGACCAGATCACGCCTAACGGGTTCTTCGGAGACTACGAGCTTCGTCGGGACAACGAGCTCGGGCTCCGGTGCAGGCGCGCCCCCGGGGAGCTGCTAGAGTCGCCATGTCCGAGCGATCGGATCGCGCGGGTCACGCCCGACTACGAGTGGACGAATCGATTGGCCGGCGTTGCGGTGGGGTTGAAGGACCTTGCGATGGGGCAAGGATGGCTTCAGGCGTACGCATGGGGATCGTATCAGGTGCATCGTATCCCGCAGATCGAGATCGTCGATACAGCGAACTGCGACGATCCGCGGCGGGATGAGGACCCGGCATGCAGGGCGCCTTTGGTCTACGTGCGGGCCGGCGATCCATCCGAGCCGGCGAGCACGGCCACCTTTGCGACCTTGCCTGCGATGTACGCGGAGGCGCTCGCGGGCGCGAACATGAGCTACTTCTGGAACGATCGGGCTCACGTTGGACTCACCGGATATGGGTCGGTGCCTAGATGGCTCGTCGAGGGAGCCGCGCTCGGGTTCCAGGAATTTGCGCGCAAGCCGTTCGGTGGGCCCTTCGGAGCGGTCGGGGTAGACGCTGCGTTCGGCTTCGGCCCGCAGGACTTCTTCGCTGAAGTAGCGCGGAGCTTCGATGCGCAGGTCGGCGGTGGTGGCGGCTACGGAGCGATCGTGCGCAGCGTGACGACGCTCCCGACGACCGAGCTCGATGTGTCGGCGCGCTACTACGGCCCTCGATACGCCAACCCTTACGCGCGGCCCGTCTCGGCGCCCGATGAGCTAGACGGGCTGCGAGCCAGAGACGAGGCTGGGTTGCGCCTTCGCGCGACGAGCCAGCCCGGGCGCCGCGTCGGGCTGCGGACGGTTGCCGACGGATGGCGGCAGCTCTCGTCCGGCGCTTTCAACGGTCTGCTCTTCGCGCGCACGGACTTGCAGATCGCCTCATCATGGGCGTGGGCGCTGTGGGCCGAATACCGAAACAGCGCGGAGCAGCGGTTTGTCTTGGCGACGCAGCTCACGTACGAACCAGTCCAACGGTTCACGCTATCAGGGCAGATCCAGCATCGATGGGTCGGCAGAAAATTCCGGAGCCCTCGCCTTCAGCAAGACATCGCTGCAATCCTCAACCTCATTGCCCGGCCCATTGATGTCCTGCGCGTTCGGCTCCGCGTGCGCTACGATTTCGAGGACACCTCGGACAACCATCGGCTCCC
>CAZHPJ010000147.1:0-7099 GCA_964534585.1 uncultured Sandaracinaceae bacterium
TTAAAGAAATTGGTTTTACCTATGTTGCCCTGGATTTAGAAGGTTACCGCAGCGGGACGGCCAACTCATCCTCTCCTTCATCGGCCTCTACGCCATCCTCCGATTCGCATTGGAGTACTGGCGCGCCGACGAACGCGGCGAGCTCTGGGGCCTAAGCACCTCCCAGCTCCTAGCCATCCCAGCCTTGCTCCTAGTAGCCACCCTGTGGCCGCGCTGGAAGCGACGCCACCACTGACGCCGCCCATCGCTATGCCGGGGTGATCGAGAGACTGAGGAGCGCTCCGTCGATCTCTGTGTCTTGGTCGCCGCGAGCGCCGGCGGGGCCACGGGCGAATCCTGTGGCGAGGGTTTCGGCAGCGATGCGCTCCGCGTGCTCTTCGATAGCCTGGGCTAGGTCGCCATCAGCATTCCAGCTGACCTTGATTCTAGCTTCGTAGGCCAAGTCCATGGCCTTGCGAGATCGCTGGATGCGATTGATCACCTCGCGCGCAAGGCCTTCGCGGCGAAGGCCGTCATCCACACGCGTGTCGATCACCACGACCTGACCTGCACCCGACGCCGCCGCGAAGTCTTCACGAGCGCTCAAGCGCACCTCGATGTCACCCGGCGTGAGCTCGACCGGACCGCCCGGGAGCTCGACGACGATTTTCTCATTCTCTTCCATCTCGGCGTAGAGCGCCGAGCCGTTTGCCTCGGCAAGTGCCTTCTTGCAGGCCGGCACTTGCTTACCGAGCTTCGGCCCAAGTACCCGAAAGTTCGGCACCAGCTCGAACTCGACATACCTGTGAGGCTCCTGCGTAAACCCGAGCTCGCGCACGTTGAGCTCTTCCCGAATCGCGCTCGCGAACCGATCTATGGCCTTCCGTTCGGCGTCGTCCGCCACGACGACAATTGCCTCGGCGAGCGGCTGGCGTACCTTGAGCTTGTTTTCGTTCCGGACTCGCTGCCCGAGTGTCACCACATTGCGAACCCGCTCCATCGTCCTGCGAAGCTCATCATCGACACGCGCCTCGTCGGGATCGGGGAACGATGCCAGATGCACCGACTCGGGCGCCGAGGCGTCATCCTTGCGAACCAAGTTTTGGAACAGGGTCTCGGTCACGAACGGAATGAATGGCGCGGCCAGTTTCGTCAGATCGACCAGCACCTCGTAAAGCGTACTGAACGCGGCACGCTTGTCGGCGGAATCATCGGAAGCCCAGAAGCGAGCGCGGCTCCGGCGGACATACCAGTTCGAAAGCCCATCGACGAAGCCTAGGAGGTGCCGCACCGCCATGTGGCTCTTGTAGTCGTCGAGCTCTTGGCGCACCGCGCGCACCGTCGAGTCGAGCTCAGCGAGCACCCAACGATCCATGTCGGGCCGTTCAGCGAGCGTCGGGCGGTCTGCATCAGCGCTCCAGGCGTCGATATTCGCGTAGGTGACGAAGAAGCTGTAGACGTTCCAGATTTTCAGAAGGAACTCACGCACCGCGTCGGTCGCGGCATCGTCGAAGAAACGCGTGTTCTGCCCAGGCACAGTGCCCGCATAGAGTGCCCAACGCACCGCGTCCGCGCCCACGCGATCCATGAGCACCAGCGGGTCGGTGTAGTTCTTGTCGCGCTTGCTGAGCTTCTTGCCCTTCTCATCGGTCATCAGCCCGAGGACGACGCAGTTCTTGAACGGGTGGGGAAGGGGGCGCTCCGGAAACATGAGCGAGCTAATCGTCATCAAGGAATAGAACCAGCCGCGAGTCTGATCGACGGCTTCGGTGATGAAATCGGCCGGAAAGGTGCCTTCGAAGCCTTCCGGGTTCTGATGAGGGAAACCCCATTGCGCGAACGGCATGCAACCGGAATCGAACCAGCAATCGATGACCTCAGGCACGCGCCGATACACACCCGGCTCGCCGTCCTTGGTCCAGGTCACCTCGTCGATCCACGGCTTGTGAACCATCAAATGGTCTTGCAACGTCGGGTCTGCCGCCTTCGCCTCGTCGAAGTGCGCGAACGCATCAGGATTTCGTTGGAGAATCTCATCGGCCGAGCCGACCGACTCCACTGCGCCCGTCTCATCGTTCTTCCAGATCGGAAGCGGCGTCCCCCAGAAACGCTCACGCGACAGGGCCCAATCGACGTTGCCCTCGAGGAACTGTCCCATGCGGCCACTCCGGATGTGCTCCGGCTCCCAATGGACGTTCTGGTTGTTCTCCTTGACGCGTCCAATCTCCTGCGTGGTACGAATGAACCAGGAACGGCGGGCGTATTGGATGAGCGGATCCTGCATCGCGCGCCAACAGAACGGATAGTCGTGTCGGTAGACCTCTTCCTTGAAGAGCACCTCGCGTGCGCGGAGGTTGCGAATGATGTCGCGGTCGGCCTCTTTGCAAAACCGGCCCGCAAAGTCGGTCACTTCGTCGGGGAAGGTGCCGTCGGGCTTCAGGAGCTGAAGGAAACCCATGCCCTTTTGCTTGCAAACCCGGAAGTCGTCCTCACCGAACGCCGGCGCGAGGTGAACCAAGCCCGAACCGCTGTCGAGCGAAACGAAATCCGCATCGACGACTTGCCAGGCAGGGCCGCCTTCGGGCTCGGCGTAGCGGAACGGCGGCTCATAGCTCATCCCAACGAGGTCCGAGCCCTTGCGAGTCGCCACGACCGTCGCGTCGTCGCCCAACACCTTGCCTACGAGCGCGGCCGCGAGGATTAGCCGCTCCCCGCCTTCGACCTCGACGGTTGCGTAGTCGGTGTCTGCATCGACCGCGAGCGCGATGTTCGACGGAAGCGTCCAAGGTGTCGTCGTCCACGCGAGAAACGAAGTACGGTCTTCCCCCTTCACGGGGAAGCGAATCATCACGGACGGATCGTCCAGCGTCCGATACCCTTGGCCGACCTCCCCCGCAGAAAGCGCCGTGCCACCCTGCGGCCACCACCAGACGACCTTGTAGCCCTGGTAGAGAAGCCCTTTGTTGAACATCTCCGAAAGCGCCCACCACACGCTTTCGACGTAGGACTTGTGGAAGGTGACGTAGGCGGAATCAAAATCGACCCAGAAGCCAATCCTCTCCGTCATCTTCCGCCATTCGCCGATGTACTTGAACACCGAGTCGATGCACTTGCGGCTAAACGCCTCGACGCCGTACTCTTGGATCGCCTCGCGGCCGCTGATGCCGAGCTCCTTTTCGACCTCGACCTCGACCGGCAGCCCATGCGTGTCCCAGCCGGCACGGCGCGGAACTCGATAGCCACACATCGTCCGGTATCGCAGAAACACGTCCTTCATCACCCGCGTGAGCACATGGCCCGGATGGGGCATGCCGTTGGCCGTCGGTGGCCCCTCGTAGAAGATGAACGGCTGCTTGTCCTCGCCGCCCTCGAGCGTCTTTTCGAAGATGCGGGCCTCGTCCCAGAAAGCGAGATGGGTCGCATCGAGCTCGGGGAACGAAACCTGCGGGGAGACTGGGTCGAACATGGCCACGCGGCATACCACGCCAAGCCGCAATTTCCAGCGGGGCTGCTGGTTTGAGAACCGGCTGCGCTCCTGTTAGACCCAGCCCATGGCTGAGCTGATCGATGGGAAGGCGCTTGCCAAAGAGGTGCGCGCGGAGGTCAAGGAGAGGGCGGAGGCGTTTAGGGCAACGCACAACCGAGCGCCCGGCTTGCACGTAGTGCTCGTTGGGGACGACCCAGCCTCTCGGGTGTACGTCCGGAACAAGGAGCGCGCCGCGGCTAAGGCCGGGATCGAGGGACGGGTACACCGACTGCCTACCGAGACGGCGGAGGCTGATCTCCTGGCGCTGATCTTCGAGCTCAACGGCGACGACCACATCGACGGCATCCTCGTCCAGCTACCGCTACCCGATCATCTTCACGACCAGACAATCATCGACGCGATCGACCCGGCCAAGGACGTCGACGGGCTGCATCCGTTCAATGCCGGGTTACTGCTCGTCGGACGCAAAGCGCTTCGGCCCTGCACGCCAAGTGGATGCATGCGTATGCTGGAGCACATCGGGTGTGACCCGAAAGGAATGCGCGCGTTGGTACTTGGACGGAGCACGCTGGTCGGCAAGCCGATCGCGCTGATGCTGCTAGAGAAGCACGCAACGGTGACGCTCGCGCATTCGCGGACAGAAGATTTGGCCGACCGAGTTCGCGAGTCAGACATCGTAATCGCCGCCGTGGGACGGCCCAAGCTGGTGAGGGGAGATTGGGTGAAAGACGGCGCCGTCGTGATCGACGTCGGCATCAACCGCCTCGACGACGGCACACTGGCGGGCGACGTGGACTTCGAAGGCGCCAAAGAGCGGGCGTCGTACATCACCCCAGTGCCAGGCGGCGTCGGCCCGATGACGATCGCCATGCTACTGAGCAACACAGTAGACGCCGCCGAAGCCCGGATCCTCTAAGCCGTCGCTGATCTAAGTCAGCTTTTCGATGATCCGGTCCAGCTCATCAAAGCTCGAGTAGCTGATCCGAATCTGACCACGCTCGGCACCGCTTTCGTGGATGGTCGTGGACGAGCCCAGCGCTCGCGACAGCCGGTTCTCCAAATCGCGGACGTTGGCGCTCTTCCCCGCTTTTTTCGGCGTTGCCCCGTTCCCGCCTCCTCGCGCCAATCGGCGTGCCTGGCGCTCGGCTTCTCGGACGCTCCAGCCCTTCGACACTGCAGTACGTGCAAGCTTCCTCATGCTCGACACGTTCGGCGCCGACAGTAGGGCTCGGGCGTGTCCCTCGCTGAGCTGCCCCTCTTCGACGAGCTCCGCGACATCGTTCGGAAGCTTCAATAGCCGCAACGCGTTGGCGACCGTCGAGCGCTCCTTGCCGACCTTGGTGGCGATCGTTTCCTGAGTGTACCCGTAGTTGTCTACGAGGCGCTGAAACGCACGCGCCGTTTCCATCGGGTTCAAGTCCTCGCGCTGCAGGTTCTCCACGAGCGCGGCTTCGAACGCTCCCTCGTCGTCCAGATCGTGCACGAAGATCGGAACTTCTTTCAGCCCCGCTTGCTGTGCAGCCCGCCAACGGCGCTCGCCTGCAATGATCTCGAACCCGCCGGAGGGTCGCTTGCGTACGAGGATCGGCTCCAACACGCCGTGTTCTCGAATCGACGCCGCGAGCTCGAGCAACGTCTCCGCATCAAGCCGCGTGCGAGGTTGCATGCGCCCCGGGTGCAGGTCTTCGATGGCTGCAGTGTTCTTTGCGGAGCGTTCCGATGCTGGCGGCACTGCTGGGAGCAAACCGTCCAACCCACGCCCCAAGCGTCTGCGAGCCACTACGCCGCCGCCTCCAGATCATCGAGGAGCTCGCGCGCGAGGTTCAAATACGTGTACGAGCCCCGTGAGGACGCGTCATACAGAATCACCGGTTTTCCGTGGGAAGGAGCCTCCGCGAGGCGTACGTTGCGCGGGATTATCGTGTCGTAGACACGGAAGTGACGACGCACTTCGTCTGCGACTTCGTTGGCGAGGTTATTGCGAGCATCAAACATGGTGAGCAGCACGCCATGAATCTCGAGGTGCTCGTTGACCGACGCGCGCACGCGCTCGATCGTCCCGACCAACTGCGACAAGCCCTCGAGAGCGTAGTATTCACACTGAAGCGGAACCATTACCATGTCAGCCGCAGTCAATGCGTTGATCGTCAACATGCCAAGCGACGGAGGGCAATCGATGATGATGAAGTCGTAGTCGTCGCGTACGGCGTCGAGCGCATCGCGCAGCCGTGTCGCGCTATCGTCCGCTTGAAGTAAGTCTCGCTCGACGCCGACGAGATCCTGCGTCGCGGGGATGACGTGCAAGTACGGCATCTCGGTCTCGCAGATGACGTCAACCGCATCGACCTCACCGAGCAACAACTCATAGGAACCTTCTTGGTCCTCGTCGCCCGGGCTGCGCCCGACCCCGGTGGATGCGTTTCCCTGCGGATCGAGATCGACCAGCAGTACGCGCTGTTCCGCGACGGCAAGGCTGGCACCCAAGTTGACCGCCGTGGTCGTCTTGCCCACACCACCTTTCTGATTGGCGATCGCTACCATCCGACTCATGGCTTGCGTCTACCAGCGCGGATGCACGGTTTCAATCTCGTCTGTTTTTTTGCCATCTCAATCGAGCCGGGTAGGGTGTGCTGCAGTGTAGGACAAAGTAGTCATTTGCCATACCAGTCGAGGCTGGCGAAGTGGCTAAAAAGGAGGGGACATGGGCCCTAGAGGACCTA
Source organism: uncultured Sandaracinaceae bacterium (assembly GCA_964534585.1). Lineage (GTDB taxonomy): Bacteria > Myxococcota_A > Polyangia > Polyangiales > Houyiibacteriaceae > SG8-38. Next base: position 6,187 of record CAZHPJ010000147.1, read on the forward strand.
AGAGCTATCAGTCGCTTGCAGAATTCGAGCGCGAGGAGTTGCGCCGCCACCACAAAGCGGGATGGTCTCTGGACGATCTCTACTCCGAGGCAACCTTCGAACCAGGCGAGGACGACTCGCTGAAAAACGACGAGCCCAAGGAGCTGGATTTCGACTTCTAGCGGCGGGCTCGCCGCGAGGCGGGCTCAGTCGAGCGGGCCGCCGCCCGGCTGGAGCGTGTGGCGCTCCTGTCCGTAGGTGGCGTCGTGCTGGGTCGGCCCGATGATTCCCTCGGCCATCGACCAGAGCAGAGTAAAAGCCACAGCGAGGGTGACGAAGGCCAGGACGATGAGCCTGGGTCCCGTCCAGAACGCGTCTTCCTTTGCAGTGCGCGCGGCCATCGCGTCGCTCATCGGGACGTTGTTGTAGGTGTCTGACATCAAAAAAGCCCTGTAAACCCTCTCGCAGCGGCTATTTAGTGCCATCGGGGCGACGGGTCAAACCAGCAGCAACCCGGCGCAAATTCGACAATTTGCAGCACTGTCTTACAAGCCCTACGACCCCGCGCCTGAGGAATCCTTGTCTGCAATCGAGCTCATGACTCCCCGCATGCTCCAAGACATGCGGGCATCCTGCCAACTGGCCGCCGACTGCCTGACTGCGGTGGGGGAAATGATCCGCCCTCTGATCACGACGAATGACATCGACGCATTCGTCCATGACTACATCGTCTCGCGTGACGCATATCCGTCCCCCCTGGATTACAAGGGGTTTCCAAAGAGCGTCTGCACGAGCGTCAACGATTGCGTGTGCCATGGAATCCCGGGCCAGCAAGTGCTGAAAGACGGCGATATCGTCAATGTTGATGTCACGACCTATCTGCCGAAGGAGTGCGGCTACCACGGCGACACCAGCATGAGCTTCTACGTCGGCG
>CAZHPJ010000148.1:0-7075 GCA_964534585.1 uncultured Sandaracinaceae bacterium
CCTGCCCGACGAAGTAGCCAATCAGATTGGTCTTACCTTCGTTGTACTGAGCCACCTGAGACGGGCTGGCTTCGAGAATCCGGCGGACCTCATCCTCGATGGCGCCCGTGTCGGTCACCTGCGCCAAACCTCGCTCGTCGATGATCGTCTTCGGGGCCCTGCCGGTCTTGACCATGGAGGCGAACACTTTTTTGGCGATCTTGCCGTTGATGGTGCCGTCTGCGACGCAAACGAGAAGCTCGGCCACAGAGCTTGGCGCCACCGGGAACGACGCCTCGAGCCCATCGGTGGTGACGTGTCGCAACACCTCCGCCTGTACGAAGTTGCCAACCTTCTTGCCCGCATCCGCAGTCTGCTCACCGGACTGCTCGGCGAACGAGCGGGAAGCCTCCTCGAAGTACTTGGCGATCGCGGGATGGCCGGACAGCACGCCCGCATCGTACTCGGTGAGCCCGAGCTCCGTCCGCCACCTCGCCCGCTTCGCCTCAGGAAGCTCCGGCATCGCGGCCCGAAGCTCCTCGATGCGCTCCTTGGTGACCACCACCGGTGGCAAGTCCGGGTCGGGAAAGTAACGATAGTCGTGCGCCTCCTCTTTACTGCGCATCGAAATGGTCTTGCCCTGCCCCTCACTCCACGTCCGGGTTTCCTGCACCACGGTCCCCCCGCTCTGCAGGACGCCTTCCTGGCGTGCGATCTCGTGCTCGATCGCTTTCTTCACGAAGCGAAACGAGTTGATGTTCTTGAGCTCCGCGCGAGTCCCGAATTCCTCTTGGCCGACCGGACGAATCGACACGTTGGCATCGCACCGGAACGAGCCTTCCTCGAGGTTGCCATCGTTCACACCGATGAACATCAACACGTCACGCAGCTTCCTGAGGTACGCCTCCGCTTCAGCGGCGCTTCGCAGATCCGGATCGCTGACAATTTCGACCAACGGCGTGCCACCGCGGTTGAAGTCGACGAGCGTCACCGCGCTCGCACCCGTGCCGTGGATATTCTTCGCCGCATCCTCTTCGACGTGGATTCGGGTAATCCCGATCCGCTTGGTGTCTCCATCGACTTCGATGTCGAGATGCCCCTTCCCGTTGAGCGGCAATTCGAACTGAGAAATCTGATAGCCCTTCGGCAGATCCGGGTAAAAGTAGTTCTTCCGCGCGAAAACGCTATGTGAGGCAACCTCACATTCCAGCGCCAAGCCCGCCTGCACGGCAAGCTCGATCGCCTTGGCGTTGGGCACGGGAAGCGCCCCTGGAAGCGCCAAGCACACTGGACATGTGTGCGCGTTGGGAGGAGCTCCGTAGTCGGTCGGGCACCCACAAAATAGCTTCGTTCGTGAACGCATTTGAGCGTGCACTTCGAGGCCAATCACCGGCTCATAGGCGGTCATGCGGGCGGGTTATAGCGCACCGAGGACGGAAGGCCACGCAGTGCAAGCCCACATACATTGGCATTTCACCAGGGATTTACCCATCATGGAGAAGGGTTAGAATGGCTTCGGAGTCTGGGCAGGGGAGAGAAGCGCCCGAAAGGTTTCGGGTCCTGGTGGTCGACGACAGTCCGTCGGTTCGCCGGCACGTCGTGCAGAAGCTCGAGACCATGAGCTTCCACATTACTGAAGCAAGCTCCGGTGAAGAAGCACTCGCGCTCACACTCGAACAAACGTTCGACCTGGTCGTGAGTGATGTCGAGATGGGCGCGATCACCGGCGTTCAGCTCTGCCGCGTCTTCCGCGGTGATCCCGGTATGGCCGATGTCGCCTTCGTGCTGCTGACCGCAGCCAAGGAAGCCCAGACGCGCTTCTGGGGTCGCAACGCCGGCGCCGATGTCTACCTCGCGAAGGAAGAGATGGAAGAGAAGCTGTTGCCGGCGATCGCAAAGCTGATGCACGACCGGACTCCGAGAGACAGCGTCCGCCCCGAGCTCAGCGGCACGCCACTCGAACGCGTCAGCGCGGTGCTCGACCACCATCTCTTCGACGTCGTCGTGCAGTCGGAAGTCCGCCGCTTGATGGACCACGTGCACGATCGACGCGAGTTCGGCGACAAAGCGCTGGAGCTCGCGGCCGAAGTCATGGACTGTCCGTATCTCGTACTCCATCTTCTCGGGCCCGGCGGGCCGACCTATTCGGTTCGCGCGCGAGGGCCCTGGCCTGAGGGCAAGGCCACTGCAGGACTGGCAGCGCTTGCGATTCCGGAGAAGAGCGTCGGCGCGACCCACACGATCGTCGAATCCGATCCGAAGTTCGGCGCCGGCCACAACGTCGTCGGCGGACGGGCCCACACCTGCGAGATCCGGGTGAGGGGTGAGACGCTCGGATCACTGCAGATCTTCGGCGGCCTCCGCCCGTGCGCACAGACCGACGTCCGTAGCGCGGAGCTCATCGCCGATGCCCTGGGCGTCGTCGTGAAGTCCCTTTTCCTCATGGAAGAAACGCAGCTCCTTGCGCTGACCGACGGCCTCACGGGCCTCTACAACCGCCGCCACGCATGCAAACGCCTCGAGGAAGAGATCGCGCGCGCGCGCCGCAACAACACCGGGCTTTGCGTGGCGATGTGCGACGTCGACCACTTCAAGGCGATCAACGACGAGTTCGGGCACAGCGCCGGCGATCGCGTCCTTCAACAGATCGCCAACTCACTCACCGAATACGTCCGGCGAAACGACATCGTGGCGCGCTGGGGCGGAGAGGAGTTCCTCGTCATATTCTCCGAAATCAAGCTCACTGCCGCGCGCATCGTCGCCGAACGGCTCCGCGGCCGGCTAGCGAGCGCCCCACAGGTCGATAGCGGCCCCGCGCAGATTAGCGTGAGCGTCGGACTGGCCATGCTCGGCCCGGGCGTAACCGGCGACGCGCTGATCGAACAGGCGGATCAAGCGCTCTACCGCGCGAAAGCGCGAGGCCGAAACCGCGTCGAAGTCGCTGGCGAAGAACGCCGCAGCAAACCCTCCGCGATCATGCAGAAGCACAGCGACGGCCAACACGACGAGGCCAGCACCAAGTAAGCCAGGCCTTCGTGGGTTCCTCCGCTGATGCGCTCGGCATCAACCGAAGGCGGCCGGACGGGAGCCGAGCAGTCCACAGCCGCTTTCGACCACCTGCCCCGCGCTGCACAGAACCTCTTCTTCGAATGGAGGCGCCACGAGTTGGAGGCCGAGGGGTAGCCCTCCCGCGGAGAGGCCACACGGAGTGCTGATCGCAGCTAGGCCCGCGAGGCTCGGCGGCAACGTGAAGATGTCCGCAAGGTACATCTCGAGCGGGTCGCTGGTCTTCTCGCCTAGGGCGAACGCCGGCGTCGGAGTCGTCGGCGTACATACGACGTCGCAGCTTTCGAACGCGGCGTCGTAGTCGCGCCGGATCAATGTGCGGACCCGCTGCGCCTTGAGATAAAAGGCGTCGTAGTAACCTGCGGAAAGCGCGTAGGTCCCGAGCATGATGCGGCGACGAACCTCAGGACCAAAGCCCTGCGCCCGCGTTCTGGTGTACGTCTCGGTGAGGTCTTCACCCGGAACGCGAAGGCCGTAGCGAATCCCGTCGAAGCGGGCGAGGTTGCTCGACGCCTCCGCAGTAGCGATCAAGTAGTAGACCGACACCGCATGCTTGGCGTGCGGGAGCGACACGTCGACCAGTGTCGCGCCTTCCTTTTCGAGCACGCCCAACGCAGCCTCGACTCCGATACGAACATCGGCATCCTGCAATCCGTCGAGAAGATCGCGAACCACGCCCACCCGCAATCCCTTCACACCACGGTCGCAGGCGGCGACGTATTCACCGGTTTCGCGATCGGCCGATGTCGCATCGCGCCGATCATGGCCGGCCACGACCTCGAGCAACTGAGACGCCTCCCGAACCGAGCGCGCCATGGGCCCAATCTGGTCGAGTGATGACGCAAACGCGACCAGCCCGTAACGGGACACCCGTCCATAGGTAGGCTTGATCGCGGTAATGCCGCAAAACGCTGCCGGCTGCCGCACCGAGCCCCCCGTGTCGCTACCGATCGCCAACGGGACCAAGCCCGCAGCGGTTGCGCAGGCAGAGCCACCCGAAGATCCGCCCGGTGCGCGGTCCAACGCCCAGGGGTTGTGCACGTTCGCAAACGCGGAGTTCTCGTTGGAAGAGCCCATCGCGAACTCGTCGAGGTTCGTCTTGCCGAGGATCACGGCGCCCGAGGCGCGCAACGCTTGGACGACGTGCGCGTCGTACGGCGGAATGTATTCCTCGAGGATCTTCGACCCGCATGTCGTGCGCACGCCCCGCGTGCAGAGGTTGTCTTTCAGGGCGATGGGCACGCCGGCCAACGGGCCGAGCTCTTCGCCTGCATCGCGCGCACGATCCACCTGTGCCGCGGCAGCGAGCGCACCCTCGTGATCGATGGTGAGGAAACACGAGAGCTTCGGGTTCAGCTCTTCGGCGCGCGCAAGGTAAGCGCGCGTGACGTCAACCGCACTCGCAGCACCACCGGCGACCTGCTCACGTATCTCGAATGCGCTCCGCCAGGGGAAATCGTTCACTACTCGACCTCGAGGACCAACGGCACCGCGAAACCGCCCGCCTCGCTCTGGGGCGCCTGCGCGAGAGTCTCGGAGCGGTCACTACAGCGGTCCGGCACGTCCGGCCGCATGGGGGCGTTGATCGGGATCGAGTGAAACGTCGGAGGCACGCCGGAAACGTCGAGCTCGTCGAGCTCGACCATGTATCCGAGGATCGCATCCAGCTGCTTCTGCGTCCTGCGGGCCTCCTCGTCGGACAGCGTCAGCCTGGCCAGCTTCGCGACGTGCAAAACCTGCTCTAGGGTGATTTTCGCGTCCGCCATGGGGCGCCGAAGGTAGCAGATCCAAGATTCGAGGCGAGGTCCGCGTCTTCGTGATCCCATTTTTCGGGTCTCCGACGCTCACCGAAAGACAAGCATTGGGCAATGCCGCACCTCAATCTAGCGAAAAAGAGACCCTATACGGTTGCTCTCGGCAGTAGAGCGCCCGTCAAGGCAACGCACCACGCGTCTTGGTGCGGCGCCTCCCCTCTTTCGCGCGTTTCAGCCGAACCGAGCTGATGACCATGCCGATGGCGCTGCCGAGCATCAACACCCCTCCGAGGCTAGCCGCTCCAACTCCGCTTGTGTCGGGACAGGACGACCCCGAGCCGCAAAAGCGGCTCAACCAGATGCCGCCTGCGAGCAGTCCTGCGCCGCCCGCCAACAACACCGAAGAGACGATAACCCCGCGCCGCGGACGCACCGCCTGGGCAGCCCGGTACGCCTGCTCCAGCTCGGCGGCCCGCGCTTCGGCCTCCGAAAGGGGCACCGTCCGAATCTCGGATGAAGTCACGACGACGGTCCCGATTTGGGCGACAGCAGGCGCCGCAACCGCACACAAGGGCAAGGCTAAGAGCCAGAGTGCCTTTCTCATGCCTGGGTTCTTCTGCAATCGCCGTGCCTAGCGAAAAGCTCACAGGAATTCGAAGAGGCCTTCGCGGTGCGCTATGCAAAGCGTTGCCCAACGGCCACACACGCTGTGCCGTGTGCGCACACTCCTCTAAGGTCTTCTCAGTCCTCGGCAAACTTGGCGAGCGCTGAAGAAGCCTCGAGCGGCAACCTAATTTGAACAGGAAACCGCGCCCGAGCATGCGCCGAACGCGGCGTCGCAATTGGTGGCCCGACAATCGGCACAAGGTTGGCCGGTCGGATCGGTCGCGCAGGTAAGGAGGCAGTTGTCGAAAAGACACTGGGTGATGTTGCCGTAGCAATCCGCGCAATCGGCACTCAGACCCGCATCGTCCTGGAGACACTGCGAGGTCGCAGGGCCCTGTCCAGCCGCGGCGCGAGAGACAATCGAAGAACCATCATCGACCTACGAACCATATCCGCCACCACCTCATAGATGCCGTAACGACAACTCCCATGATGGTAGCGTGAACGATCCGGGCGCGCGAAATCGGGCGCCGCCCCGTGCTGCCTTGCCTACGCAGCAAAGCTCCACGGCGTGCTGGTTCATGCCGCGTGCCTGATGTCGACACACTACTTATGCGCAGCTGCGCATAACTCGTGTTATGCGCAGCCGCTGGTTATGTGGAGTGACGCGGTAGTTATCTCATGATCCCAGCAGGTTAGACGCGGCCACCGCATCCGCTACTGCACATAACTGGGAGACTCCCTCCGACAAGGAGGCAGTCATGGGACATAGAAACGGTGGGACTCGACAGCCGTGGCGGGCGGAGGAATCCGAGCGGCGATACGTGGACTCGACGATCAGGCGGGCGCCGCGGGCATGGCGCCGCTGCCTTGTCGCCTTCGCGACATGGCTCGAGCGCGAGCGCGAGTTGGCGTTATCGACGATCACGGTCCGGGTGACGTCGATCCGTACCTTCGTCGCCGCACACGCAGCACCGCATGGCGGTGTCCGCGCGTTGAAGCATCTCAGTGTCACTGACATCGAGGACTTTTTCATCGGGCATGCGAAGACGCACGGGCCTTCGGCGACCCGCAGCATACAGTCGGCGGTGCGGCTGTTCCTGACGTTCGCTGCGACGCGCAAATGGGTGAAACGGGAGCTTGCAGGTGCGGTGCCGAGCCTACGGAGTTACCGGCTGAGCGGCGTGCCGCGGGGGCTCGACGACGACGGCGTCCGTGAGCTCGTCGCCATGAGCGCACGGTGCTCACGGCGCGACCACGCTATCGTACTGCTGCTCGCCTTGTACGGCGTCCGCCGCGGCCAGCTCTGCGCGCTGCGGCTACGGGACATCGATTGGCACGGACGCACCCTCACGTTTTTGGCCCACAAGTGCGGCAAAGCCGTGAGCCACGAGATCACGGCCTCGGTCGCCGAGGCGCTCGCAGCGTATCTGCAGCACGAGCGGCCCGAGGTGGATTGTGATGCGGTGTTCCTGCGTGCGAGGCGACCGTACTTGCCCCTGAGCCCCTCCGCGATCACGGAGGTCGTCCGGAGCCTGTTCTTGCCGCTGGGGTTTCAGAGCAGGCCTCGGTCACCGCACGCGTTGCGCCACGCGTTCGCGACCCGTCTGCTCGGTGCGGGTCAGCCGCTTGAGGTCATCGCGGACTTGCTCGGACATCGTTGTCTCGCG
>CAZHPJ010000149.1:0-7047 GCA_964534585.1 uncultured Sandaracinaceae bacterium
CGATTCGAACCGAGCTCACGTTCTGCCGCATCTGTGAAGCGACTTGCGGTCTCCGGGCCACCATCGAGGGTGACCGAGTCATCGCGCTCGAGCCTGACCCTGACCATGTCGTGAGCAAGGGCTATGCGTGCATCAAAGGCCTTCGCTACCACGAGATTCACCACTCGCCGGACCGGCTCCGTTTTCCGTTGAAGCGCGTCGGCGACCGGTTCGAGGAGGTGAGTTGGGAGCAGGCGCTCGGCGAGATCGGCGCGAAGGTGCGGCAGCTGACGAAAGACCACGGTGGCGATTCGGTCTCTGCGTATCTCGGCAATCCGATTTCGTTCAGCTTGCTGCCCCCGATCCTCACCTCGGCGTTCCTGCGCGGCCTCGGTTCGCGCAATCTGTTTCAGACCGGCTCACAAGATTGCAACAACAAGTTCGCCGGCGCGCAGCGGGTGTACGGGTTCCCGTTCATCCAGCCGTTCCCCGACATCGACCGCACGCAGTGCTTGATCATGATCGGTTCCAACCCGGCGGTGTCCCGGTCGAGCTTCATGCAGCTTCCGGATCCGATTCGGCGGCTCAGGGCCATCGAAGAGCGGGGCGGCAAGGTCTTCCTGGTCAATCCGCGGCGCACCGAGACTGCGAAGCAGATGGGGACGCAGGTATTCATTCGCCCTGACACCGACGTGTACTTCCTGCTGAGCTTCCTCCACGAAGTCGTTAGGCGGGACGCGATCGAGCACGAACGTGTCGGCCGAACCATGAAGGGGCTCGAAGCGCTCCGGAAGGTGGCCGAGCCGTGGCCGCCCGATCGAACCGCCCCCGTCACGGGTGTGTCGGCCGACACGCTTTGCTCGATGGTCGACGCCTACCTCGAGGCAGACGGCGCGGCGCTATTCCTTTCGACGGGTGCGAACCAAGGCAGCCAGGGCACCCTGGCGTTTTGGATTCAGGAAGCGATCAATGCGATCACCGGAAACCTCGACCGGCTCGGCGGCACGCTGGTCGGGCACGGCTACATCAAGGACTTTGCCAAGCATGCCCGTAAGGGCGGTCACACGATGCGCAAAGACCTGTCGCGCATCGGTCAGCTTCCGTCTGTTGCAGACTCGTTTCCTGCGGGGCTCATGGCGGACGAGATTCTCACGCCTGGCCCGGGGCAGGTCAGGGCGATGTTTTGCGTGTCGGGCAACCCTCTTCTCACCGTTCCCAACAGCAACGGGCGGCTCGAACGAGCGTTCAAGGCGCTCGAGCTCCTCGTCGTGATCGACATCTTCCGCAGCGAAACCGCGAACCATGCGCACTACATCCTGCCGGGCACCAGCGCGTTGCAGCGCGCGGACTTGCCCTTCGTGTTTCAGTCCTTGATGGGCACGCAGCCGATTCCCTACGCCCAGTACACCGACGCGCTCGTTCCGGTCGAGGACGGGCAACGCGATGAGACCCTGATCCTGCTGCAACTCGCGCGCGCCTGTGGGTCCAAGCTCTTTGGCTCGCCGGCAGTGAGCGGTGTTGTCAATACGTGGATGCGGCTCGGAAACCTTCCGTGGGTCGGGAGCCGATTGGGGCCCACGCCGAAGCGTTTGCTGGGGTTGATGGCGCGCGCGTTTCGACTCGGCTCCTTGCGCAGCCTTCGAAAGGAGCCACACGGACGCTTGCTCGCACCGAACGAGGGCGGGGATTTTCTAGGCGAGCGAGTGGTTACCGATGACGGTCTGGTCGATTTGGCGCCAGAGGAGCTCGTCCAGGCGGCCGGGAAGCTCGGACCGATTTTCGAGCAGGAGCAGGCGCAGTGCGGCAAGCTCAAGCTGATCAGCAAGCGCGAGCAGCACAGTCACAATAGCTGGCTGCACAACCACCCGCGTTTCGTCGAGGGCGAGCGTTCGACGAACTACCTCTACATGCATCCGCTGGACGGCAAGAAGGTGGGCGTCCAGTCCGGCGCCATGGTCGAGGTGCGCAGCAGCGTGGCCGCGGTCCGTCTGCCGGTTCAGCTCACCGACGACATGATGGTCGGCGCAGTAGCGTTGCCGCACGGCTGGGGGCACCAAGCCGCAGACGGACTCAGCGTAGCGAGCAAGACCACCGGGGTGAACGTGAACCTGCTTGCTGCGGACGGACCGGATGAGCTCGAGTACTTTTCCGGCATGGCGAAGTTGAACGGGATTTGGGTCGAGGTCGCGCCCGTCAAGTGATCACCCGGGTAGCAGGATGCGGCCTGACTCGGTGCCGGACAGCGCTGTCCACCAGCGGTTCAAGTTATCGAGGCCATCGACGGGGAGCTCCATTGGCACTGTGTAGCCGAAGCCTACGCCGAGGGTGAAGTCGGCCAATGTCAGGGTGTCACCGGTGACGTATTGCTTGTCGGCGAGGTTGTCGTCGAGGATCGTGGCGTACTTGCGGAAGTCCTTTGTGGCGCGTTCGATGATGGCTAGATCCGGGTTGTCGCGATTGAAGAATTTCTGACCAAAGAGCCGGTTGAGGGCGTTGGCTAGGTGGTTTGAGTCCCAGAACATCCAGCGGAGGATGTCGTAGCGCTTGGCGGACTTTGGCCAGAGCTCCGTGTCGCCCTTGCCGGCGAGGTAACACATGATCGCGTTCGATTCCCACAGCACGGTGTCACCGTCGACGAGGGTGGGCACCTTTCCGTTCGGGTTGAGCGCGAGGTATTCGGGCGTGCGTTGCTCGCCGGCCTGCAGGTCGACCTTGTGGGTTTCGAGCTCGATGCCCAGCTCGTTGGCGACGGCGTGCACCTTGCGGGCGTTGGGCGAGAACAGGTTGGTATAGAGCTTCATCAGGGGCTTCCTCCAGTCGGCTGAGCTTACCTCACCCGCGCGGTGAAGTTACAGCGTTGAAGCTCGTTCGCTGTTTCGTTTCGACCGGCACTGTCGTAGAGTGCCCACCTTCTGGAAGAATGACCGTGAGTGAACCGTTTCTGACAGGGCAGCGGCTCGTGCGTTTCGAGGCGTTGCAGCATCGACTGGTGCCGCGAAGCCAGAGGTTCGACGCGCAGCAACAGCAGCGTTCGATCGAGCTGGCCAATACGTTGACCGGCAACATGCCCGCGGCGAAACGACGTAAGCTCGGGGTCTTTCTGATTCTCATCGACGTCGTGTCGTTTTTCGTCGGGTTCCGCCCCTTTCGCAAGCTCTCCGGTGCGAAGCAGCTCACGGTTCTGGGTTGGCTATTCGATTCACCGGTTGGCTTGTTGCGAAAGGGGTTTTGGGGCTTGAACAGCATCGCCAAGCTCAGCGTGTACGGCCAGCCATCGCTCTACGACGAGATCGGCTACCGGCTGCGGGACAATCCCCGTGGCTGAGCGGGTTCTCGACTACGACATCGTCATCGTCGGCTCGGGCGCCGGCGGCGGGACGGTTGCGAAAGAGTTGTCGTCGCTGTGCGAGTCCGGCGCTCGGATTGCGCTGCTCGACTGGGGCGGCCGATTCGAAAAGAAGGACAACACGCGCCTCGAGTTCGAGATGGCCGGGAAGTACTATTTCGACAACGGCGGTTTCCAGACGGCGTCGCAGGACATGACGCTGGCGTTCGCCAAGGCGGTAGGCGGCTCGACCAACGTCTACACCGGCGTGACCTTCAAGCCGCCGCCATCGGTGCTCGACAAGTGGGGCGTGCCGGGGATCACGATGGAGGACCTCGAGCCGCGCCTCGAGAAGTACATCTCGGAAAACAACGTCCATTTGCAGCCTCCAGAGAACATCAACCGCAACAACAAGCTCTTCGCCAAGGCTTGCAACGACCTCGGTTGGAACCTTGGTCAGTTTCCGCTGAACATCAAAGGGTGCGCCGGCCTCAACACATGCAATGTCGGGTGCGCACGTCATGCCAAGCAAGGCACCGCCCAGGTGCAGATCCCGATGGCGGAGCGCAACGGGGTCGAGGTCATTCCGTTCTGCCGCGTCGATCGCATCGATGGCAGCTCCTTGATCGCCGACATACTTCCCGCACAGCACGGCCTTGCACCCGCGCGCTACGAGCCCGGCCGGTACCGAATCAACGCCGCGACGATCGTGCTTGCCGCGGGAACGATGAACACGACGCCGCTCCTCATGCGCTCGTTCGGCAAGGAAGCCTGGCCGGTCCTAGGACGTTACTTCACCTGCCACCCAGCGTTGACGTTGGTCGCCGAGCACGAGGCGCCCGTCTGCGGATCGGAAGGACACCCCAAGAGCTACTACTGCGACGAGTTCGTCGAGAGTGACCGCTTCCTGTTGGAGACTTGTTTCTACTTTCCCTTCACGACCGCCAAGAACCTCGGCGGGTTTGGCGAGGACGTCGACTCGCTCATGTCCCGTATCGATCACCAGCAACAAATTCTCGTGCTCACGCTCGACAAGGCCGAGGCCGACAATCGCGTCACCATCGATGCCGATGGAAACCCGATCGTGCACTACACGATCAACGACGCGCTAATTGAATCGATGGTGAAGTCGGTTCGGGCCGCGGGCCGAATTTTCTTTGCAGCGGGGGCATCGCGCGCTCATCTGCCAGGCGCCGGCCGATTCTTTTCTCTTGCCGATGACGCCGAAGCGCTCGACCAGTTGATTCAGCCGAAGCGCTTCAAGCTGGGGCAGGTCGCGATCGCTGCAGCCCACATGATGGGGGGCTGCCGCATGGGGACCGATTGTAAAAGTTCTGTCACCGACCCCTGGGGCAGAGTGCACGGCAAGCCAGGGCTCTACGTCGCGGATGCGAGCCTCTTTCCCGATTCTGCCGAGGTAAACCCCTATTTGACCATCATGGCGATCGCTGATCGGGTCGCCGAAGCCGTCCGAACCGACCTCTCGTAACTCGGCTCTAGATTTGTAATACAGAAGTAAGTCGGGTACGCGGCAAGCGGTAAAGATGATGCTCAAGCAATGGATAGGAAAGGCGTTCCTTCGGGTCGCCGGTTGGAAGACAGACGGGGAGCGGCCCGCACAGGATCGGTACGTGATCATCGCGGCACCGCACACGTCGAACTGGGACTTGCCCTTCATGTTGGCGATGGCATTCGTCTACGACATTCCAGTCAAGTGGATGGGTAAGCACACGATGTTCGAGGCTCCGTTCGGTCCATTCTTCGAATGGCTCGGTGGCATTCCGATCGTGCGCCATCGCCCCGGCGGTGTCGTCGGACAGATGATCGAGCACTTCGAAAACAACGAGTCGCTCGTCCTGATGGTGCCCGCCGAAGGCACCCGCTCGCATGTCGACTATTGGAAGTCCGGCTTCTATCACATCGCACGAAGCGCCGATGTGCCGGTCATCCTTTCGTTCCTCGACTTCGGCAAAAAGGTTGGAGGCATCGGCCCTGCGATCGACATCACCGGCGACTTCCGCGCGGACATGGACAAGATTCGCGAGTTCTACGGGGGCAAGGAGGGCTTTCGCCCCGAGAACGTCGGTGTCATCAGGCTCCGCGAGGAAGACGTGGAAGAGGTCGTCGAGCACGACGGTGCCGGAGCCGAGGAGCTCGATCGGCTCGCAGGCAACCTGTAACGTTTCCGTCCATCGGACGTCCTTTACATCCGCGGCCAGATCGTGAAACGATGGGCTCTTCGAAAGGCGTCTGAATGAGTAGCGACAGGGCCGCTTGGCTCAAGGTCCTCGACTTGGAGGAGCTTCCGGAGGGACGGGTCAAGTCCGTCACCTGTAACCATCGAACCCTCTGCTTGACCCACTTCGAAGGGCAATTCGCCGCTCTCGACAACAAGTGCCCGCACCAAGGCGGGCCGTTGGGGGAGGGCTCGATCGAAGGCGGTCTGCTCCGTTGCCCTTGGCATGGCTGGGATTTCCATCCGCTTACCGGCAAGCCGCCGGGGGGCTTCGATGACGGCGTTGAGACCTTTCCCTTGGAGGTGCGCGAGGACGGCGTGTACGTCGCGGTTCCCGAAGAAGATCTTCACGTTCGCACGACGAGCGACGTCATGGTCGAGACGCTGGTCAATTGGGGCGTGCGATGGGTGTGGGGCATCGTCGGCCATTCGAATCTCGGATTTGCCGATGCCATGCGGCGACAGGAGGCCAAAGGAGCGTTGGGCTACTTTGGAATCCGTCATGAAGGCGCCGCGTCGTTTGCCGCGTCGGCCTATGGCAAGCTCACCGGCCGGCCCGCCGCGTGTTTCGCGATCGCGGGGCCGGGCGCTACCAATCTCTTGACGGGGCTTTGGGACGCCCATGTCGATCGCGCTCCTACGCTTGCGCTCACCGGCCAGGTTCCGACCCATCTCATTGGACGCGGCGCCTTTCAAGAAGTGGACCTCGCCGCCGCGTTTGGGGGTGTCGCGAAGTACACAGCAGTGGCTGCGAAGGACTCCAACTTCGCCGAGATCACCGGCCTCGCCTGCAAGCACGCGATCCTCGAGCAGGGCGTTTCCCACATGGTGTTTCCTGACGACGTGCAGGTCGTCGAGGCTCCGGACACCAAGGCCGGTTCGCCCGAAGGCCGGATCACAGCGCGGGAGATTGCGCCCCCGCAGGATTCGCTCGACGAGGCGGTGAAACGGATTGCCGAGGCGAAGCGGCCCGTGATCATCGTAGGGCATGGCGCGCGCTTCGTGATGGAGCCGGTCATCGCCCTGGCCGAGCAGCTCAACGCGCCCGTGATGACGACGTTCAAGGGCAAGGGGCTCATCGCCGACGATCATCCGCTCGGTTGCGGCGTGCTCGGGCGCAGCGGGACGCCGGTGGCGAGCTGGTTCATGAACGAAGCCGACCTGCTCATCGTGTTCGGCGCGAGCTTCAGCGACCACACCGGCATCACGAGTTACAAGCCGATCGTTCAAATCGACTACGACCCGATGATGCTCGGCCGGCTGCATTCGGTAACCGTCCCAGTGTGGGGCGAGGTCGGCGTGACCGCGCGGCTCATGAAGGAGCGGCTCGGCTCGTCTGGAGCGGCGGTCGACCAGCGGGCGGACGTGGTTGAGCGTTGGAAGATCTGGCGACAGGAAAAGACACGCCGGCTCAGCGAAACCGAGGGTGGTGGCGTGCACTCGGCTGCCATCTTTGCCGCACTGACTGCGACCGCGCCCGAAGATGCCATCATCGCGGTCGACGTCG
>CAZHPJ010000150.1:0-7032 GCA_964534585.1 uncultured Sandaracinaceae bacterium
GGGTCAACGCCGGGTCCCTAGGGTCTATTCCATCGAGGATGCTGGTTTCGAAACCTCGTCCGGAAAGCCTGGGATGGTTTCCCGCAAGAGGCGTTCGAGCCCCCCAAAACTGGGGGTTTGCGTGGTCGCGCGTCCAACATAGACGAGGCTCTGTGGGTACCAGCGTAAGAAATTGGGGTTCTTGCGGACTCGATCGATGTAGATGAAGCGGCCGGCGTCTTTGAGCTTGCGATGGAGCGCCACGTGCCAGAATTCCCGGCGTAGCGCGACCGGCTCGATACGACGCAGTGCGGCATATCGCTCGATCATGGATTCTTGCAGCTCCAGATCGAGGGAGACATAGGAGTCGCAGAGGAGGGCAACGAGATCATACACGCGAGGGCCGAGAAGCGCGTCTTGGAAATCGAGGAGGGTGAGCGCCCCTGTGGGCCCCACCATGAGATTCTTCGATTGATAGTCCCGATGCACGAAGCCGTAGGGCATCGCCTCGATCTCACGCACAATCGTCGAAAACGCCTCGCGAATCGTACCGGTTTGAGCGGTGTCGAGAGGACCAAACAGCGCTTCGAGCCCCCACTGCCGAAAATGATCGAGTTCCCAGTCGAGTAACTCGTGATCAAAGCGGCGTTGCGAGACGATCGAGGTCCTGGGCAGATCGACGCAGCGTTCGTGTACGTTGGCAAGCAGATCGACCGCGTCTCCATAGAGCCGTTGCCACCGCGCACGCGGCGTACGACCTAGCTGTTGCTCGAAGGTGACGTCGCCGAGGTCCTCGAGCAGGATGATTCCGTTCGCGAGGTCTTCGACGTAGATCGAGGGGACCGGAAGCCCCTTTGACCCTAGCAGCTCGGCGACTTCGAGAAATGGAAGCCGCTGCTGTTCGGGCTGCTTGCCCCCCTCGTCGCTTTGAAACGCGTCTTCGGGAAGCTGCATGACGATAACGCTCCTTGGACGCCCGGCGGGGGCTGCCTCGGCGTGCACGCGAAAATAGCTTCGCGTCGATGCATCCCCTCGGAGCTTGATGACCTGGGTCGAGGGCACGGGCTCGCCGTACAGCTTCCCGAGGGCTCGATTGAGGTTCGGCAGCGTCATGGGCGGGCGCAGCGTACGTCAGTTGGGCGCCTTTGCGAAGAGGGGTATCTTCCCCCCGGAGTGATGACGGACCCTAGAACCATCGGCCTCGGGACCATGTTGGCGGACCGCTACGAGTTGGTCGCCGAAGTGGCTCGCGGAGCGATGGGTGATGTGTTTGAAGCCTTCGATCGCGTCGAGGAACGGAAAGCCGCGGTCAAAGTTCTGCGCGCCGAGCACCTCGCCGACGATTCGATGCGTAGGAGGTTTCGACGGGAAGCGGCGGTCCTCAAGGCCCTCGACCACCCGGCGATCGTCCGATTGCTCGAGGTCGGGATCGACGACGATGGACTGGTCTTCCTCGTAACCGAATACGTCGAAGGCGAGACGCTCGCGGAGCGTTTGTCGAAAGGGCCCCTCAGCATCGGGGCGATCGATTCGTTGGCTGATGCACTGTGCGACGGCTTGGGCGCCGTTCACGGTCACGGTGTCCTTCATGGAGACCTAAAGCCGGCCAACGTAGTCTGGCCTGAAGAAGGACACCCTCGCCTCGTGGATTTTGGTGCGTCGAAGATCCTTGGCCTCGATCGACTGACGATGACGGGCGAGATCAGCGGAACTCCGGCCTACATGGCGCCCGAGGTGCTGACCGGAAAGGCCGATGTCGATCAGCGTATCGATGTCTATGGTCTCGGCGTCCTCCTCTATGAGGCGCTGAGCGCGAAACAGCCCTTTCACGAGAGGCATGTCGGCCGCCTCATGATGAAGATTGACGCTGGCGATTGCCTTCCGCTCGACGCCATTGCCGATGTCCCTGACGCGATAGCGCAGGTGGTCGCTCGGGCCATGCATCGCCGCAAGGACGATCGGTATGCCGACATGGCCGACCTCAAGATAGCGTGGCATCGGGCGCGGCACGGATGAGTGGTGCAGACGCCATTCGCGTGGTGTGTGATGCGGCCGGAATATCCGCACCGGACGGATGGAGCGCCTACTTCGACGTCGTACGAGCCTGGGACGCGCGCACGGATCTCACGTCTGCTCGCACCGACACCCAGCTCGCCGAGATCTTGTTTCTCGATGCTGCCCACGTAGTTGGGGAAGGTTGGACCAATCCGTCGGCTTCGCTGGTCGATGTCGGCGCAGGCGTCGGCGCGCCGACGCTCCCTATCTTGCTTTCGGACGAGACGCTGCGCGGGACCTTAGTCGAGCCGAGGAGGATTCGGACTGCGTTCTTGAGGACAGCGGCCGGCACACTCGGCCTTGCGGGACGGACGACCATGCTCGAGCAGAAGGTCGATCCAACCAAGCCGGCCGTCGAGTGTGCACCGTTCAGCATCGCGCTCTCGCGCGCGACGTTTGCGCCGGAGCAGTGGTTGGGGATCGGCGCGCATCTGGCGACAGAGGTGTGGGTGCTGACGGCGGGAGCGGAGGTCGAGGCAAGCGGCGAGCTACGGTTGCACCGCCGGGTGGACTACGAGGTGCCGTCTAGCGGCGCACCGAGATCGATCCTGGCGTACCGGCGCTGATCGTCTACTTCAGATCTCGGGTCGCGCGGCCTGAGGCCCATGGCCTGAGGCCCACGGCCCGGGGCCCGAGTTTACCGGCGCTTGCGCGCCGGTATGATCTGGATACGCCGACGGGTTCCCTCGCCTTGTGACATCGTGCTTACGCCGTCGAACTTCGCGAGCGACATGTGAATGACACGGCGGTCGCGGGCGTTCATTGGCTGGAGGGTCACTACCTGGCCCTCGTCGACGGCGCGGTGCGCCTGCCGCTTGGCCATCGAGATGAGACCGTCGTCATGGCGTTCACGGTAGTCGCCCGAATCCACGATGACGTGGCGTCGCGCTTCGGGGAACCGATTGACCATCTTGTTGATCAGGAACTGGAGGGCGTCGAGTGCGGCGCCCTTCTTGCCGATCACTCGGCCGGAGTCCTCCCCGGTCACGTCGAGCTCGATGCGCTCGGCATCGGAGCGAATGTCGACCTGAACATCGAGGTCCATTAGGTTGATGAGCTCCTCGAGGATCTCCGCGGCCTCTTCGGCTTTACCGTCTCCGGCGTAGCGGGAGGGGTCTTCCTGTGCCGGCTGATCGAGAATCAGCGCTCCGTCACGTGGTTTACTTTTAAGCTCGTCCACGGCGAGTCCTCTTCTTTCTGCGGGGCTTGGCCCGCTTGGGTGTGGCGGCTTCCGTATCGTCGGCCGCTTGATCGCTATCACCGTCGTTGCTGTCGTCCGAAGTGGTGGCCAGGGCCGACGTCTCTTGGTCCATCTTCCAGTACATGTATCGCTGCTGCGTGATGCCGATGGCGGAGCTGGTCACCATGTACAAGCACAGGCCCGTCGGCAGAAGCAGCATGAAGAACGTCATCATCAGAGGCATCGCGTAGAGCATGACCTTGGCCTGCGTCGCATCCATTTGGACTGGCGTGAGCTTCTGCTGGATGAACATCAGTGAGCCGAGGATGATCGGCAGCACGTAGAAGGGGTCCGGAGACGACAGGTCGACCCACCACCAGATGAACGGTGCGTGGTAGAGTTCGATGCTCGTCGACAGCGTCTGATAGAGCGCGAAGAAGATCGGCATCTGCAGGAGCACAGGGAGGCAACCGCCCAGCGGGTTCACCTTGTGCTTGCGCCAGAGCTCCATCATCGCGGCGCCCTTCTTCTCGCGATCGTCTTTGTAGAGCTCGTTGATCTTGTCGATCTCTGGCTTCAGCGCGCGCTGCTTCGCCATGTTTCGGAACTGCGGAATGACGAAGGGCAGGAGCAACACGCGGACGAGAAGCGTGAGCAAGATGATCGCCAATCCCCAGTTGCCGATGAAGCCGTAGATAGTACGCAGCAGCCAGCTCATCCCCCGCGCGATGAAGCTGAACCAGCCGAGGTCGATGACGTTGGCAGCGCGGTGCCCGAACTCCTGAAGCGCGTCGTAGTCCTTGGGCCCGGCGTACACGGCGGTGCGGAAGGCGACCGTCTCTCCGGGGCGGATTCCCCTGGGTGCGTAGGCGAGCCTTGCCTCGAAAAGACTGCCGTCGGGATCCTTTAAAGTGCCTCCGCGCTCGGTCGTCAGCAAGTCGCAGCGCTCGGCGGTTTCGCCTTCAGGTGCCGCGATGATCGTGAAGTACACGCTGCTGAGCGCGACGTATTCGATTCCGGGACCGTAGCTGTGAGGCTGCAACGGTTGCGACTCATCCTCGCTCAGGAGACCGTCGCGATTTTCACGAATCGTCTCCTCGCCCTGCTGGCAGAGCCCGTGGCTCAGTGCCGGCGACGGCCTCCCGAAGAAGCCGCCTTTTTCGTCTTCGCGGCGGACGTAGTGCGCAGACGTGATGCCCAAGCCGACCGACCTCGCGTAGGTACCGTCATTGCGGACCTCGATCGTGGAACGAAATTGGTAGGGCGGGTCAGCGAGCTCCCAGGTACGAGTGACCGAAACGCCGTCGCCTGCCCACTCGAAGCGGAGCTTTTCTTTCGACGACTCGACGACCTTCCAGCGGGCATCGGGCGGAACCGTTACGCCGGAGAACGAGGGTGCGAGTGGGAGGTATTGCTCCTTGTCGGTCGTTACCAGCTCGACGCGCTTGCCCTCGGCGTCGTGGTAGCGCTCGCCCTTGACCTGCAGGCTCGTCATGGCGGTGTTCAGGTCGGTAAACGACGCGACGAACCGATCGTTTTCGAGTTGGTAAAGGCGCTGTGACTGCACACGCGCGCGCGAATCGGTGGGCGAAACCTGGGCGGGCGCTGCTTCACCGGCGGTGTGTTCGGAGTGCTCTGGGGCCTGCTCCGGTGCCTGTCCTGCGGCCTGCTCTACGGCGGGTTCCTCAGTCTGCGTCTTGGGGGGAGCGAAATACTGAACAGCCAGCATTGCGCCGAGCACCACCAGCGGCAGCATCAGAAGGGCGAGCGGCAGTGGCTTTCGCTCATCCATGATGCGCCTCGTGGCGGTGATGCCGCTGGTGCTCCGGCTGCGGCGCGGGATCGTAGCCGCCCGGGTTCAATGGGTGGCAGCGTCCGATTCGCTTGATGCCGAGCCACGACCCATGTAGGGCCCCGAAACGCTCAATGCAGGTGGCCGTGTAGTGTGAGCACGACGGCTCGAAGCGGCAGGAAGGGCCGATCAGACGCGAAAGCGTCATTTGATAGAGGCGGATCAAGAACAGCAGCGCCGCCCGAATCATCGCGCTGCCTCTGGTTGCAACTTGTTCGCGGCGCGCTGTAGCTCGCTCAATAGTGAGCCGTAGTCGATGTCGCTGGCACCGCGCTTCGCGATGAACACCAGGTCATGGGAGACGGGAAAAAGTTGACGATTCCGCCGGAACACCTCGCGCACCACGCGCTTGATGCGATTTCTCTGGACTGCGCTGCCCACTTTCTTCGTCACGGTGATCCCAAGTCGCGAGTTTTGTAGTGCATTTGGTTGGACGACGATGAGAAAGTGGGGAGTGTGGATTCGTCGCCCGCTGAGTTGTGCCTGCCTGAATTCGTAGCGCTTTTTCAGCCGATCGCCCCGTCGAAACCGCTGTGGTTTGTCGTGCGGAGTCGCCGTCGTTGCCGATGCGCCAGGCATCTTTGCACCGTTTCGGGCTACTTCTTGTAGCAGGACACGGTAAGGCGCTTGCGCCCCTTACGACGGCGAGCGTTGATGATGCTTCGCCCGCTCCTGGTCTTCATACGCGCGCGGAACCCGTGTGTCCGAAGACGGCGCTTACGATGTGGTTGATAGGTCCGCTTCACAGCAATGCTCCCGAAAGTAAGAGTGCGGGAAGAAAGCACGGGGTTGGGGGGGTGTCAAGTCGCCCAAATCAGCCTCTGAAACAGGCGGAACGGGTTGATTTTACAGCGGTACTTGGCCACATGCCAGCATCGCGGAGGCTGGTGTATCTTCCGTTCCCCACGATGACGTGATCGAGGATGCGGATGTCGAGCAGAGATCCCGCTGCGACCAGGCGTTGAGTGAGCTCGAGGTCCTCGGGGCTCGGATCGGGGTCTCCGCTCGGGTGGTTGTGGATGAAGATCGCGCCGGAGGCCGATTCGGAAACCAGGAGCCGGAACACCTCGGCCGGATCGACCTGGCAGCTGGTGCGCCCGCCGCGTGCGACCTCGCGCTCGGCCCGCACGCGGTTCTTCGCGTCCAACGACACCACGACGAAGCGTTCGACTTGGCTGGCCATGAGCCGCCGGCCGTAGCGGAGGAACACCATCTCGCTATTCGAGAGCGGTGCGGCAATCGTGTCAGGCGAGGTCAAGCCGCGTGACCCGGCCTCGAATGCAGCGGCCAAGCGCGCGGCCTTCGCGGGACCGATACCAGGGATGCGGCCGAGCTCGGCGACGCTCATGCGCGCAAGCGCCCAGAGCCCGCCCGCGTTTTTCAGAATGCGGATCGACGATGCGCCGACGTCTTCGCCCGCCCGCCCGGTGCCGAGGATCAACGCGAGGAGCTCGGCGTCAGCGAGGGCTGCCGCACCGAGGCGGGCGAGGCGTTCGCGTGGGCCATCCATCACCTGGAGCACTGCAGGCTGCATGCCAGGCGGAAGGCTTGGAGTTTCAGGCGGTTGGCTGCTCAGAACCGGTGGAAAGACGGCGGGCGCTGGCGGCCGGCGTTGACCGTCCTCCGTCATCGATGAGACTATCAGCCCAAGCCGCACAGGAGGTGTCGCATGCCGAATGTTCAAGCGCATCCCGGAGGCGAGGTGCGTCCGCAGCCCGGAGCTCTGGAGCGTACCGCGATCCTCTTCTACGGGACCGCCGCCTACCTCTTCTTCTTCGCGACGTGTCCGGCGGCACATGGGGGAATGTCCTGATCGGCATCTCGCTTTTCGGGTGGGGGATCCTCTTCACGGGGCTAGGGCCCCAGCGACAGCGTCGGTGCCAGCGCCAGCAACTGCGTTGCGCAACTGCATCACCGGAGAACGGCTCGCGACGGCCGTGCTCGCGATCGGGACCCGCTCGCCCGG
>CAZHPJ010000151.1:0-7032 GCA_964534585.1 uncultured Sandaracinaceae bacterium
CACTGGCGAGGTCTGCAATCAACATTCGATCTAGCTTCACAATCTCCGGCTCGAGGTCGACGATGTACTTCAAGTTCGAGTAACCGGCGCCGAGATCGTCAACTGCGAGCGCCACGCCTTTGCCACGGATCTCGCGTAGGACGCTGTGGCAGTACGCAAAGTGAGTCAGCGGAACCGATTCCGTCACCTCGAGATAGATCGGCTGGTCGTGCGTGAAGATCGGATCGTCGGGCTGAACGAGCCATGATTCGTCGAACTCGTTCGGGTGCACATTGAGAAAAAGCGGCATCTCTGGGGAGTGGGCCGTGGCGAGCTCTCGGATCGCGCGGCCGAGCGCACCGACGTATCCAGACTTGATCGCCTCGTCGAAGAGCTTCGGTGGGTTGGTCCAGTGCGGCGAGTCGCTGCGTACCAGCGCTTCGTGCGCGAACGGCTCCATGGTGGTGAGGGAGACGATGGGCTGGTACACGACACTGAGATCGCCTCGGGCAAGCACGCCCGGCAGGCCCTTCGCGCTGCGGACGCGTGGAACTCCCGTTCGCCGCTTCTGAGTGGCCTCCAGCCAGTTACGGAAGTTCATCACGCTCGCCCCACCACGGTAAGTTTACAATATCACAGCCGCGAACTGGTATCCCAATTTGGGGAGTCCTAGCGTGCTTCGAAGCGCTCTGGTATCCCCGCAACGATGAGCAGCGCAGTATCGATAGGCCCCGCACACGACAGCCCCATCGGAACTACCCTAGAGCGGCACCTGCTCGACCGCCAGCGACGCATGTCGGAAGCCACTGGCGATTTCACCGGGCTTTTCCAGCAGATTAGCCTGGCCGCCAAAATCATAGGCAGCCGGGTCAGCAAAGCAGGGCTCTCGGGCATCCTTGGGCTTACCGGTACGACCAACGTCCAGGGCGAGCAGGTCCAGAAGCTCGACGACTTCGCCAACAACACAATCGTGAGCGTCGTCGAGGCGGGCGGGCACGTCTGCGTGATGGGAAGCGAGGAGGTCGAGGAGCCAATCCAGATCCCGTCGCAGTACCCTCAGGGAAAGTACGTGCTCCAGTTCGACCCTCTCGATGGCTCGGGCAACATCGACATCAACGCATCGATCGGGACCATCTTTTCGATTCATCGCCGCCTCACGCAGGATGGCACGCCGGGGACACTGAAGGACTTGTTGCAGCCCGGCGGCGACATCGTGGCTGCAGGCTACGTGATCTACGGCTCATCGAACATGTTGGTGTACTCAACCGGCGACCAGGTGGATGGATTCACGTACGACCCGGGTGTCGGTGAGTTCTTCTTGTCGCATCCGAAGATCAGGATCCCCAAACGGGGCGGCATCTATTCGATCAACGAGGGCAACTACCACAAGTGGGATGAGGGCGTTCGGAAGTGGGTCGACTGGATCAAGGCGCCTTCCGAAAACAAAAAGGCCTACAGCTTGCGTTACATCGGCGCGATGGTTGCCGACCTGCACAGGACCCTGCTGCGCGGCGGCATCTTCGTCTATCCGCGGGACGTGAAGAACAAGCAGGGTAAGCTGCGACTGCTCTACGAAGCTTGCCCGATGGCGTTTCTAGTCGAGGCGTCCGGCGGTACCGCTTCCAACGGCAAAACCCGAATCCTCACGATCGAGCCGAAAGAGCTCCACCAGCGAACGCCCGTGTTCATGGGCAGCCCAGACGACGTTGCTGACGCGCTGCGATTCGCGGGCTCTTGAGACGCTCAGAGCTTCGGCATCATCTGGAACGGCGCCTCGATCCGCACGCAGCCACCGTGCGGCTTCGGGAACTTCCACGTTTTGGCGACGCGCTTCACGCAGGAGTACACCTGCTCGTCATTCAGCGTCCCGCCCACCGAGACGGCCCTCACGTTGCCGTTCCCATCGATGGTGAGCAGAACCTTCATCGAGCCTTGAAGTAGATTGTCGTCTTTGAGGCGCCGCTCGTAGCAAGTCTGCACTTGCTTGCTCGGTTGCCCCTTGATGAGGTCGCGGAGTTGGTCGGCCGGCACGGTGCCGCGACAGTCCCAGTCCGCAGGCCGGGTCGGTGACGCTCGCCTGGGCTTCGCGATGGGCTCGTCACCCTCGAACCCGGCATCCTCTTCGAGGATTTCGATTTCGGGGGCGAACTGCTCCCGGGCGGGCGCTTCGGGTGGGACCTCGGCAACCTCAGGCTTGGAGTCGCCGGTTCTCAGGAAGAACCAAAGGCCACCCGCGGCCAGCAGGAGGAGTAAGGCGATGAAGCCGTACTTGCCATCGTTCTTCTTCAGTGGCGGTAAGCTCGAGCCCCAGTTCACATTCCCTCACTTTCCCCACGCAGAGGCGTGCAGCGCATCCAGGGCCGGAGTGTAGAATCCTTGGCGGATCAAGCCAACTCCCGAGCCACGCGGGGGCTCAGAAACCGCAGTTTGCCGCGAGCCAACGTCTCCTCTATGGTTCGGCCTCTTCAGTGGCAATTGGCGATGATCAATAAGTTCAAAGGGTTCTTTCTAGTTCTACTTGTCGTACTGCTTTCGGCGGTGTTTGCCCTTCAATTTGGGGGCGGTCAGGCTGAAGGATGCGCGGCGGGAGGCGGTACATATCTCGCGCGGGTCTACGACCAGACGCTGAGCAAAGGTGACTTCGAGGCCGCCTACGCGATAGCCAACTTCGGGAGACTTCCCGAAGAGACCCAACGCGCGATGCGGTTACCCGAGCTGGTGCTCGATGGCCTGATCGACCGTACCCTGCTCGCACGCGAGGCACGTAAGGTGGGCTTCGACATCAGCCAAGACGAGGTCATGACGCGGTTCGTGAACGACGGCATCATTCTCCTGTCGCTGGGAGTCGGGGCGCCACCGATGCTTCCTCAAGGGGAGATTCCGGTTTCGTTCACCGATAAGGAGGGCGCCTTCAACAAGGAGCTCGCCGAGCGTTACATCCAGAACGGGCTTCGACGAAGCGTCGGAGAGTTCGCCGAGGCACAGGTAGACGAGCACCTGGCGGCGCAGATGCGCAAGCTCCTCGCTTCATCGGTCAACGTCAGTGACGCCGAGATCTGGGACGACTACGTCCGCGAGAACGACAACGCCAAAATCAAGTACATTCGGTTCTCGCCCGCCTATTACGCCAAACGGAAGCCGGCGACCTCCGAAGCGGCGCTCGAGGCTTGGATCGCCGACAACGAAAGCCGCCTCACCGCCGAGTACGAAGCCAACAAGCACCGGTACACGAACCTCGAGAAGCAGGTCCACGCTCGCCACATCCTCGTCAAGGCAGGAAGTTACGCGACGCCCGAACAGAAGGCTGAGGCCAAGAAGCAAGCCGAAGCACTGCGGAAGCGAGCCGCGAAAGGCGAAGATTTTGCAGAGCTCGCCAGCAAGCATAGCGATGACCAAATCACCGCGAGCAACGGTGGAGACATCGGCTTCCTCAAGAAAGGCACGATGCCCGAATCGTTCGACGAGGCCCTGTTCTCGATGGAGGTGGACGAGATCTCCGACGTCGTGGAGACGACCTACGGTTTCCACGTGATCAAGGTCCTGGCGATTCGTGAGGGAGACGTGCCTGTCGACGAGGCCAAGCGGGAGCTGGCCGAGGGCCTCTACCGAGCGGATTGGCTCGAAGCTCGCGCCCGCAAAGCGGCGGTAACTACGCTCGCCTCTTGGCGACAGAGCAAGGATGACGATGCGGTTGCCGAGGAGCTGGCGGCGCTCGTCAAGAAGAGCGGCGACTCCGCGCTGAGCCCGACGCTAGAAGAGACAGCCGAGTTCGGCCGCTCCGACACCCCGGTGCCAGGCCTTTCGACCGCTGCCCTACTCGAAGCGGTGTTTGCGTTGCCCAACGGCGAAGCCTTCCCGACGGCACCCGTAAAGCTCGGGCGCGAATGGGTCGTGTTCCGTCTCATCGACCGGCAACGTCCGGACGAAGCGGCTTTCACGGATGCGGTTCGTGAGTCCACACGCGAAGTGCTCCGGACGTTCAAGAAGAAAGAGGCCGTCGACCTCTACATTCAGGAGCTTCGCGCCAAGGCAACCGCCGACGAGGCCCTCCGCATCCACCCGCTACCGACCAAGGATGGCCGTAGTTAGCGGAGTGAGTCTCCCCGGGCTGCCCTCCGCGTCTTCGGCGCTCGGCAACAGCCTGCGGGTGCGGCTCATCCCGTTACCCCACCTGCAATCGGCAACCGTCTCGTTTTTCGTTCGGGTCGGGTCTCGCTACGAAACCGCTCAGACCAACGGGTTGAGCCACTTTCTCGAGCACATGCTGTATCGCGGAACCGGCCCGCACCCCGCTGCGCACGAGCTCAGCCTGGCTATCGAACGGCTTGGAGGAACTCTCGATGCCGCCACCCACGTCGACTTCACGAGCTACGATCTGACGCTGCCGACGGAGACGATCGCTACGGGCGTCGAGTTGCTTGCCGAAGTGCTGCGCCAACCGCTGCTAACCGAGCTGAGCACCGAGAAGCAGATCATTCGTGAGGAGATCCTCCAAGAGCTCAACGAGGAAGGCGCGCAGATAGACATCGACAACGTGTCGCGACAACTGCTCTACCCCGCCCATCCGCTCGGCTTCTCGATCGCCGGCTCGCTCGAAAACCTGGACCGCTTCGAAAGCGCCGATTTGCGGCTGCATCACGACGATCACTATTCGGCTCGCAACTCGGTGGTCTGCGTGGCAGGCGCGTTCGATCCACAGGAGATCCGTGACGCGATTCACTTGCACTTCGACGGCATGCCGACGGGTGACTCCATCGAGCCGGGCCGCGCACCTCACGACGCAGCCCCGCGGCGCTTCTCCTACGTGCATGACCACGGTAGCCAAACCGACGTGCGGCTCTCTTTTCACACGCCGGGCGTCGCAAGTCCCGAAGCGCCGACCCTACTCCTGTTGGCCCGTGTGCTCGACGACGGACTCAGCACGCGTGTGCATCGGACCATCTGCGAAGAGCGCGGGCTGGCCTATGAGGCGTTCGCCGGAAACGACACATTCGAAGATTGCGGCGTGTTCGACTTCGGTGCTTCGGTCGAGCACAAGAAGGCGCCCATACTGGTCGAAACCGTGCTCGAGCTCATCGATGGGCTCCAGCGGCACCCGCCCACCGAGGACGAAGTCGAGAAGGCCAAACGCCGCTATTTGTGGGATCTCCGCATGGTCCGCGACGATCCCGAAGATACCGCTCGCTTCGTTGGGAGCAGTGCGCTGTTCGGTCTTCCTGAACGAATCGAGACGGTGGCAGAGCAAGTCGCACGAGTCACGCCCGGCGACATCCAGCTTGCAGTGCAGCGCTACCTCAATCCGAAAGACGTCTACCTGACGTGCGTGGGGGTGTTGGACGACGCGCTGCTCTCCGACGTGCGCGGCCTTGCCGGAACCTAGCCGTCGAGGTTCACCCAGTGGGCTTCACCATCGGGGCCCCACTCCTTCTTCCAGAGCGGCACGGTCTCTTTGATTCGATCAATCGTTTTACGGCACGCGGTAAAGGCGTCCTCTCGATGCGCCGCGCTGACGGCGACGCAGACCGCAACGTCGCCGATGCCGAGCTTGCCGATTCGATGGACTGCAGCAATCCGGACACCGGCGTGCTCGGCGGCAACACCCTCGAGCACGAGCGTCATCTCCTTGTGGGCAAGGCTCTCGTGGGCTTCGTAGTCGAGCCGGGAGACCTGCCGTCCGTCGGCGCTATCACGAACGACGCCATGAAAGATGCAAATGCCGCCGGCCCCCGGATGCTCGACCGCTTGTCGCACTGCATCGAGTGAGATCTCTTCGTCGCTGATCCTGCAAAGAACGATGGGCGAGCCGCCGGCCACTGGCGGCAACACGTCCACGCGGTCGCCGTCGTGCAGCGGTTGCGTTGCGTCGACGAATTCGCCGTTGACCGCCAACCTCATGCGCTCGAGAAGGGCCGCCAGCGAAGGAAATCGTTGGGTGATGGCGCTGCGCAGCTCCGCCTGAGGCGCGGATTGAAGCGCGAACTCGAAGGTCGAGCTCTCGCATCCCGCAAGCTCCCTGGCGGCGGCGTAGTAGTGAACGCTGACCTTCATGGCGTCGAGGAAGCCTAGCAGGCATTGAAATGAGGGCAGCTAGCCCGAACATGCTAGTGTGCGGCACACGTGACCGAGTCTGGACTCAAGCTGATCGGCTGGTTCGTCGCTGCGAGCCTGGTCAGCGCGATACTGGCGATGCCGCAGCCGGTCGACCCGTGGGAGATGCCGAGTCTGGTTCTCGACCGCGCCGCCGTGTCGGACGCAATCAGCCTCGACGAAACACTCGCCAAGGAAGTGCCGGACACCGCCAGAGCCAAAGCTCTGCGGTCGCTCTTCCTCGACCATGGGCGCTCCGAAGCCAGCCCTCCGTACGAGTTGACTGAGTTCGATCAGCGTCAGGCTGCGATCCACCGCGCGACAGAAGCGCTCATCGAGAAGGACGGACCCTCCGCGATCGAGGCCATGAGGGCCAGCGCCGTCGAGGACTTCATGACCGTGTTCGGCGACGGCTCCCACGAGGCACAGGATGACTACGAAGCGGGTGTGCTCGGAGGCGTTCGCGAGATCCTGCAACAGTATGGGGCGATGCACGGGGGCGTGCTCGTTGCGCCGTGCCTCACGGTACGCGTATTTTACAAGGCGCGCTGGAACTCGATCCACCGGCAGCCTTTCGTCGGAGGGTTCTCACCAATCGAGCTCCAGGCTTACTGGGGCTGGTTGGCGCTGCATGGTTGGGGCAAGCCGCTCCAGAAACGGGAGGACGCTTTGCTAGCGTTTCGCGACGCAGGTGGATTTGGTACGCAGGAGGCGGCTGCGCTTTTCGACTTGCTCGAGGGTCGCCCGAATCGCGCGTCGAGCTCGTTGGAGAAGCTGTATGCGGCGAGCGGTGAGCTTCGTTTACGCAATCTCGCGCTCGGCGCGCACTACGCCGCCCTTTTACCGAAGGGCTTGCCGTGATACGACTCTCGGAGCAGACATGAGAGTCGACCTCAAGAAGAGCATCTTCATACTTCCCAACCTCTTCACACTGTCAAGTGTGCTTTGTGGTTACTACGCGATCTT
>CAZHPJ010000152.1:0-7014 GCA_964534585.1 uncultured Sandaracinaceae bacterium
ACCAGGTACGGCCGCCATCGCTGCTGGTGGCCATCCAGCGATGCGTCCCTTTGTCGCTCTCGCTCTTCTTGCAGTGCAGCCGTCTGCAGCACATCTTCCTTGGCCGCTTGTTCGAGAGTTTCGAGGCGTGCCTCGTCGCTCGGCACACGCCGCAGCGCTTGGACGTGTGCCCCGATCAGAAGCCCGACGGTTACGGCCGTCGTTGCGGCCGCAAGTAACATGGCGAGGATCATTCGAGCATCAGGAGGCTTTGCCGCAACGGCAAGCGAGTCACTGATGATCGCGCAAATTCAGGTGCTTGCAATCGATGACCCGTGTCAGGCTCGCACTGCCATCGAGCAGGCCACCGATCGGATCGTCGAGGCAGCGAATCAACGCCACCGGAACATGGTGGCGCGTGGCGGCGGGGCAAAGTCGCTCGAAGTACGCGTTCTCGATTCCGAGCCGCAGATGCTGGTAGTCCATCTGCTGGTCGATTGCCGGGACGCAATGGGCGCTAACATCGTCAACGACATGGCCGAGGGCGTGGCGCCGCTCATTGAAGAAGTGAGCGGAGGACGGGTTCGCCTTCGGATCCTGAGCAACCTCGCCGATCGTAGATTGGCTCGCGCGCAGTGCGCCATTCGGGAAGAGCTCCTCGCGCGACAGGGGCGTGAAGGGCCCGAAGTGGCCGAGGGCGTCGTCGAAGCCTATCGATTTGCGGCGGCCGATCCGTATCGCGCTGCCACACACAACAAGGGCGTCATGAATGGCATCGACGCCGTGGGCATCGCGACAGGCAACGACTGGCGGGGCCTCGAGGCGGGAGCGCACGCTTACGCGGCGCGCAACGGAAGATACGAGCCGTTGACTCGCTGGTGGCGCAAAGATGGCTACCTTCACGGGGAGATCGAGCTTCCGATGGCAGTGGGCACCGTCGGCGGTTCTACTCGCGTGCAGCCGACCCTGCGGGTTCTTCAGAAGCTACTCCGCGCCGAAAGCGCTCAGGAGCTTGCCATGGTCATGGTCGCGGTGGGACTCGCGCAGAACCTCGGCGCGCTCTGCGCGTTGGCGACCGAAGGAATTCAACTCGGGCACATGAATCTTCACGCGCGCTCGGTCGCGCTGGCCGCAGCGGCAGAATGACGAGCCATGGTTGCACACGCACTTAGGGCTCACGCGCCTGCGGAACGTACCGCGCTCGACCGGGGCGTGGAGGCGCTCATTCGAACGCAGCGCGCCGATGGAAGCTGGGAGGGCGAGTGCGTCTGGTGTCCGATGCTTACCGCGCAATACACCATCACCGCACACATCATCGGGTCGGGTATCCCCTCGAAACGCCGTCAGGGCATCCTTACACACTTCCGCTCGACGCAGAATGACGCCGGCGTCTGGGGGCTCCATCCCTTCGACGAAGGAAGCCTTTTCGTGACGACGCTCGTCTACGTGGCGGCGCGCCTTCTCGGCGTCTCCGCAACGGCACCGTGGCTGCAGGCCGCACGTCACATGTTCGATCGCGAAGGGGGCGTGCAGCGGATTCCGACCTGGGGCAAAGTCTGGCTAGCGCTGCTCGGTCTCTACGATTGGGAAGGCATCAATCCGATCCTTCCGGAAGTCTGGGCCCTCCCGTCACGCGTCCCGTTTCATCCCGCGAACTTCTACTGCCATACCCGCTCGATCTATCTGGGGCTTGCCGTGCTCTACGGGCAGCGAGTCGTTGCATCGAACGCTCCAGTTCTCGATGAGCTTCGCGCTGAGCTCTATGCCGGGCGCCACGATACGGTCGATTTCGCTGCCTACGCGAACGACATCCGAGTAGGGGACGCCCCGTTCCGCGCCAGCATGGGGCTTCGAGTAGTGTTCGGACTGAGTCGGCTCTACGAACGCGTCCGACTCGAGAGCTTACGTCAACGAGTCCTCAGCCGGCTTCGCGAACGGATGCGGCACGACCTGCGAGCCAGCAACCATCTTTCGCTGTCGCCAGTCAATGGTCTCCTCACCGTCCTGGCGCTTTGGTCCGACGATCCCGAGGACGCCGAGCTGAAACGCGCCATCGAGAAAATCGATGCGTGGTTCTGGGAGGACGCATACGAAGGATCACGAGTGGCCGGCGCCGGGAGCGTCTGCTGGGACACGTCCTTTGCGCTCCAGGCCCTTTCTGCCCTCCCAGACGCTGCCGACAGCGAGGCGCTGACCCGCGGCGCGTCGTTTCTCGCGGCGCAACAAATCGATCAACCCAGTTTTGACTACCGCGCCGCCCACCGAATCGATCCTAGCGGCGGCTGGTGTTTCTCCGAGGTGGGGCATGGCTGGCCGGTCAGCGATTGCACTGCTGAGGCGCTCCTAGCTCTGCTACACAGCCGGCCGGAGAGTCTCGGTCGGGAGGGCGCCGCGCTCGCCGGACGATTCATTCTTCGCTGTCAGAACTCGGACGGAGGCTTTGGCAGCTACGAGCCAAGTAAGACATCCTTTCCCCTCGAATGGATGAACCCATCGGAGATGTTTGGACGGTGCATGGTCGAGCGGTCGTACGTCGAGTGCACCGCGTCGGCTCTCATGGCGCTGCGCGAGATTCAGCGCCGCTATCCTGATGTTCTCCGCCATCGAATCCAGGACGCCATCGAAGGCGCCCGTGATTTTCTCATCGGCGCCCAGAACAGCAACGGAACTTGGAATGCCGCGTGGGGCGTACACTATATCTACGCCACGATGTTCGGTGTTCGCGGTCTGCTCGCGGCCGGTGTTGCACCTGCCGACGAGCGAATTCGAAAGGCGCGCCGGTGGCTGCTGGCGCATCAGCGTGCGGACGGCGGCTGGGGTGAGCACCATGCGAGCGGTACGATGGGGCGGTACATCGACGCGCGCGAGGGACTTTCGGTGCAGACGGCCTGGGCGCTGATCACTCTCGTCGAGGCGCGCGAGCCCGATGGCTCCGCCCTCGCGCGAGCCGCGGACTTCCTCGAGTCGACACAGTTGGACTCGGGAGAATGGCCCGACGGACAGTTCGTCGGCTTGTTCTTCGAGACCGCGTTGCTGAACTACCGACTCTACCGACAATACTTTCCGGTGATGGCTCTGGCGCTCTTCCGCCGTTCCCTCACCGACCACGAGACACCAGGGAGAACCGATGCAAGCACCGCACCTTCAAGCCGTCCCTGAACCCCTCGGCAGGACCAAGGCAACCGGTTGGCTCCAGATCGTCCGAATGGAGGTCGATACGCACCTCCTCGAGTTCTTCGAAGAGAAGAAACGCGAAACGGGCGATATCTCGCCACCCACGCTCGAGCTCGTCGACGAAATCGAGGCGTTGACGATGCGCGGCGGAAAACGTCTGCGGCCCGCCATCGCTGCGGCTGGATATCGTTGCGTGCGGCCCGGCCATGGCATGGAACGCCTCGTCGAGCTCTCCGCGTCGCTCGAGCTGCTGCAAAGCTATCTCCTCATTCACGATGACTGGATGGACGGCGACGAGGTGCGCCGGGGTGGCGCCGCGGTACACGCGAGCCTTCAGCACAGCCATCGGGATCCACACCTCGGCGCTGCGCTCGGTGTGCTCGCCGGCGACCTGGCATCGGCGTATTCCTGGGAGCTTTTCCTGGAGGCGCCCTACCCGACGCAAGCCTGGGCCCGCGCTAGCGCGATGTTTCTGAAGATCCAGAAAGAAGTGTACTGCGGCCAACAGCTCGACCTGACGGGAGACGCCGACGTGTCCCGCATGCACGCGCTCAAGACGACGAGCTACTCCGTGCGCGGACCGCTCCTCCTCGGGGCGCTGCTCGGAAATCCGAGCGCTCGGCAGCTTCAGTCGCTCGCGGACTGGGCAGGACCGATCGGCGAGGCGTTCCAGATCCGTGACGATCTCCTCGGAGCGCTGGGTTCTCCCGACAGCACGGGTAAGCCGGGCATGGACATCCCACACGGCAAAGTGAGCAGCGTGCTCGTCGAGCTCCGCCGTTCGACCGAGCGAAGCGAGCGAGAGCCAGTCGAAGCGATCGTAGGCCGAGCGGACGTGTCCCATCGCCAGCTCGCCGAAGCCCGCAGGTTGCTCCACGAGTCCGGGGTCATCGATCGGCTCGAGGAACGGATTGCCGAACTCCGAGATCAGGCTCTGTCTGCGCTCGGTAGCACTCGATTCAACCCGCAAGGACGCGAGATGCTCATCGAGCTCGCCGACAAGCTCACCGTTCGTAGCGCGTGACATGTCGAGCACTGCGAAGCCCAAGGCGACGTACGAAGACTGCGTACGTCAGTCCTTCGTCTTCTTCACCAATTCGAAGAAGCTCTCACCGGGCTCGGGTGCGCCCGGGTTGAGCATGCCACAGCCTACCTGGTCGGCGGGCTCGCGGGGATCGTCGGCGGGAGGGGCGAGGTCTGGAAGAGCCATGCCGGAGCGGAGAACTTCGATGGCGCGGTGGGTGGATAGGTAAACGCGGCCCTCGGAGGCAAGCTTGTCGAGTAGCCCAGTGCGGTGGAGGACGTCACGGACGGGGCCTTTGACTCGGGTGAGCACGAGTCGAATTCCCTGAGCCCCGAGCTCTTCATCGAGCTCGGCCAAGGTTACGGCGGCGGCCGAGTCGAGGTCGTTCACGCCGGCGGCCTCCAGAACGAAGAATCGAACGGGAGTCTCCGAGTCACGGACCAGCGCGCGCACCGTCTCTTTGAGAAAGCTCACGTTGCCGAAGTAAAACTGCGCGTCGATGCGAACGAGGATGATGCCTGGGATCGTCTCGGCGTGCGGATGGCGAGCAATGTTGAGATACGTTTGGGACTCCGGGATTCGGCCAAGCACGGCGAAGTAGGGGCGCGTGGTGCGCACCAAGAAGAGCAGAACCGATGCACCGATGCCCGCAAGGATGCCCCATTGGATGCCGAGTGACAGGGTCGCGACGAATGTGAGGACGAGCAGGTAGAAGTCACTTCGCTTGACTCGGTAGACCTCGACGGCGCCAGGAATGTCGACGAGCCCTGCCACCGCTGCGACGATGATGGCGCTCAGGGCCGCCTTGGGCAGATAGAAAAACCCGCGTGTGAATGCCAGGAGGGTGATGACTACCACCGCGGCGGTGACCAGCGCCGCGAGTTGGGTCCTAGCGCCGGCACGCACGTTGACGGCCGTGCGCGAAAAACCCCCCGCAATCGGATACCCGCCAGTTACGCCGCCTGTCATGTTGGCAAAGCCAAGCGCGATGAGCTCGCGGTTCGGGAAGATGTCGTAGCGATGAGCTTGAGCGAACGTCCGGCCGACGGAGATGGCCTCCATGAACGAAACCAGCGCGATCGTGGCTGCCGCAGGAATGAGCTGCGTGAGTATCGAAGAGTCGACCGCGGGCACGCGGAAGCCTGGTAAACCCGCCGGAACTTCACCGACGATTGCAACGCCCCGAGTGGAGAGGCCGAGCGCCCAGACACCTACGGTCGTGGTGACGACGACGAACAGCGCCGCTGGAAAACGCGGCCAGCGCTTCTTGCACAAGACCAGCACAGCGATTGCGGAAACCCCAATCGCAATCGTCGGCCAAGACCAACCGGAAGCGCTTTGGATTGCCTCCCAAACGACGCCGTGCACGTGATGGGTGCGTGGAAGCTCGACACCGAGGAGATGGCCGAGCTGACTAGCGGCGATGATGAGCGCAGCAGCCGCGGTGAAGCCTGCGACGACCGGCCTCGACAGAAAGTTCACGAGAAACCCAGCGCGTAGAAACCCGAGCCCGGCCTGAATGGCGCCGACCATCACGGCGAGGGCGGCTGCCACGAGAACGTAGTTTTCGGTGCCGATCGTCGCGATGGCTCCGACGGCGCCCGCTACGAGGATCGAATCCATGGCGACGGGGCCGACCGCGAGGTGTCGCGACGTGCCCAACAGGGCGTAGAGCAAGAGCGGCGCAAGGGACGCGTAGAGCCCCTGGATCGGCGGAAGACCGGCAAGGAGCGCGTACCCCATCGCTTGCGGGACCAGCATCACCGCCGTCGTCAAACCAGCCACCAGATCGGGGCCGAGATCGGCACGTTGATAGCCTCGCAACCAGCCGAGGATCGGCAGCGCTCGGACGCTCAAGCCCCGTGGCGACGGAGTCGCTTTACGGGGTTCGCTCATCCGTCGATCATGGCGGCGGCCTGTTCGTCGCTTGGACGCCCGGTACGGCTTTCTCGGACTCGCATGAAGAGTTGATAACCGCCTACGCCGAGCAGCATCGCGAGACCAAACGTCAGCGCCTCCTGTGAGCCGGCTCCTACCGACGTGAGTGCCGGGCCCGGGCAGTATCCTCCGAGCCCCCATCCAATCCCGAAGACCCCGGAGCCCGCGATCAGTCGCCAGTCGATGTCATGGCGGGTCGGCAGCGCGAATGCGGGCGCCCAGACGGGCTTTTGCCAGGTCCTAGTCGCCCATCGATACACCGGCGTGTACACCAAAATCGCGCCTCCCATCACGAAGCCTAGGCTGGGATCCCAACTTCCAAAGAAATCGAAGAAGCCGACCACCTTTGCGGGTTGAGTCATCCCTGAAATGGCGAGCCCAAGGCCGAACACCGTGCCACCGAGAAACGCGCCGGCCTTGACCTTCATATCGAGCCCCCCAGCACTTCGTTGACGACGAACACCGTGATCGCCGCGGTGGTCATGAAGGAAATCGTGGCCACTGTAGAGCGCTTCGAGAACCGCCCTATGCCACACACGCCGTGACCGCTGGTGCAACCGCTACCGAGCTGCGTGCCGATGCCGACGGTGATGCCGGCCACGGCCAACGCTGGGGTCGAGCGAGCGATCTCGACCAGATAGGCCTGGGGAAAGAAGTAGCCCCAGACCGCGCCCGCCACGAGAAGCCCCACGAGGAACATCACGCGCCAGGAAACGTCGCCCGGCTCGCGACGAAACAAGCCCCCCGTGATGCCACTGATCCCCGCGATCCGGCCGTGGAACATGAGCAGCCCGGCCGCCGCGGTGCCGATCAGTATGCCTCCGATCGTGGAGGCGATAGGTGTAAAAGACTCCATGGTGCACATTCAAAGCAGCACCGGTGCCAAACCGCCAGCCCTT
>CAZHPJ010000153.1:0-6992 GCA_964534585.1 uncultured Sandaracinaceae bacterium
AACCGCCGGACTTCGCCGAGCACGATTTTGAGGTCTTCTTTGCCGAGCAAGCTTTCCATCGGTACCTCCTGCTTTCGAGAAAGTACCCCTCCGTTGGGCGGCCGACTAGTCGATCTCCGGCCAAAGAGTTCATGATTTCGGACAATTGAGGCCGCCGGCCCGGCTAGAACGAGGAACCGGGCTCTTGCAGAAACTCGGTTTCGTCCGGCGTCGAGGCTCGACCGAGGGTCTCGTTGCGGTGGGGGTATCGCCCGAATCGCTCGATGACTGCCTTGTGACGCACCGCGAAGTCCAGGTAGTACTTGGCGTCGCCTGCCAACGGCTCCGGCGCGCAGTCGAGCAAGCCCTCGAAGAGCTCGATGCAGCGCCGATGATCGGCCATCTCTTCACTGTGCTCTAGAGGGAGATAGAAGAAAACGCGCTCGTCGAACGAAAGCTCCGTATCGAAGGCTGCGTCGAGGCCCTCGCAGCATACCTCGCGGGCAAGCTCGTCCGCGGCAAACATCTCGGACGCGCCGCGGAACATGTTCCGCGAGAACTGATCTAGGATGACGATGTACGCTAAGGTGCCGCGCGCGGTATTTCGCCATGCATCTCTTTCGCCCGCAACGATCGCTTCGTAGTCGCCCAGGAAATGCGACTTGATTGCCCCGTCGAACGCATTGGATTTCGTCCACCAGCGCTTTCGGTGTTCCGGGCTCGAACATCCGAGCTCATTGAGCTCGCCGAACCAGAAGTCCAGAACATCTTCGATGCGATCACTCATGTTTAGTATCTCCCTGCAGGGCCGCGACAGCATCCAAGAACACCCTTGCCTTTAGCTCGGTTTCTGCGACCTCGCGACCGGGGTCGCTGGCTTCGACGATCCCGCCGCCCGCCCAGTAGCGCACCCGACCTGCCGCCACGGTCGCCGTGCGAATCGCCACGGCAAGCGACAGCCCCCCGTCGTGGTCGATGAAACCCAGTGCGCCGCAATAGACGCCGCGCGGATGCTGTTCCAGCCCCTCGATGATCTCGAGCGCGCGAATCTTCGGCGCGCCGGTGACGCTGCCAGGTGGAAACGTTGCTTCCAGAATCGCTTCTAGTGAGACCTCCGGCCGCGTGGTGCAGCTCACGGTGCTCACGAGGTGATAGAGGCCCGTAAACGGTTCCACGATGAGAGGCGCCTCGACCTTCACGGTGCCGACCTCTGCGACGCGCCCGAGATCGTTCCGCATGAGGTCGACGACCATCGAGTGCTCGGCTTGCTCTTTCGGGTCGGCCCGCAGGCGTTGAGAGGCGCCGTCGTCGGTTGCCTCGCGCCGGATCGTCCCTTTGATTGGCCGTGTCACTAGCGTCTTGCTCTTGGCGTCCCAATGGATGAAGCGTTCCATGGTGCACGCGAGCACTGCGTGGTCTCCGCCATCGAGGAACATCCCGAGCGGAACGCGGCTCGCGACACGCATCGCCTGCCAGAGCTCGAGAGCGTCGCCCTCGAAAGCGGCAGACCATCGCCTCGCGACGTTGACTTCGTACACCTCACCCCTTCCGATGTAGTCGAGTGCCTTTTCGATCGCTTTCCGGTGGCGTGAGGGGTCGTCCACTTCGATGGCGCCGATCGAAGTGGACGGTGTCTTGCGTTCGCTAAGCCCGTCCAACCGCGCGCGCAACGCGTTGGACGCGTTGCGGTCGTCGCCGATGATCCAGGTTTCGCCATTTTTATGGTCGATGACTAGCAGAGCCGGGTAGCGCCGGAACAACATGATGGGATCGTTGCCGCGGTCGAACCGCGGCTCTCCTCGAGCCGGAGCCGACCAAAATGCGTCGTACGCGATGTAGCCGATCCAGGCCGGCACCTCGCATGGCTTGGGACCCAGGAGGTTCACCTCGTCGGTAGGTCGGCTGACCCCACGAAGCGCAGCAAACGGAGTCTCGACCCCGAACTCGACTCGGATCTCTTCGGACGGCCAGGCGGCGAGGAACGAATAGCGTCCGTCTTGCGATTCGCTTCGATTCGAATCCAGCCAGGCGAACCCAGGCTCCGCGCTCAGACAGCGCGCGACGGATAGCTCATCGACGGAAGCAACGCGTTCGGCCCACACGGAGCTTCTCTACTTGCTCGTCCCGCAGCGGTAAAGCAACCTCACTCCGTGTTCCACCGAACGGTCTTGCTTGGATTGCTTTGCATGACGGCCTTTGCTTGCGAAGAATCAGCGGCGCGTTTCGTGTTCGAAGCTCGTATCGTCGACGGTCAGAACGGGAATCCGGCAGCGGGGACGGATGCGACGAGCCTTCGCATCGGCATCCAAGAGGGCGAGTTGCCGGCCCAGGAATACGAGTATCCTATCACCGACGGTGACTTCGATGCGTTGCTGGAATTTAGGGCGTTTACGAGGCCCACTCGCATACGGGTCGAAATCGAAGGCGCCACGACCGAACTTCTGACCGCTCCGCCTGCGTTCGTGCCTGCTGCGACCAACGGCATCCTGCGTGTCGTGGCCGTGGCGCCGTCGTCGTGTGAGCGCGTGACGTTTGATCTGCTGGAAGCGCCGCGTGCGTTCTTCGGCATGGTGCGATCCGGCGCGTTCGCGCTCATTGCGGGCGGTGCCGCTCCATCTGACGAACAGCTCGAGTTCTTCGACACGGTCGAGTGGGAGTCGCGCTCGTTCGTCGAGGAGATCTCGCTGTCGAACTTGGGTGAGACGCGCGCAGCCTCGATTGACGAAGCCGAGATTCTGGTCCTCCCCGGCAGCGCGCCGCCGTTCATTTTCAACATGCTCGACACCACTCGCCGAATCACGCCCGTCGTGCTCCATAACGGAGCAGGGCCGAGGTCCGCGCTCGTATCGGTGCCCGGGGTCGGCGCGATGGTGATCGGTGGTGAGGTCGCGGGCGAAGCTCAATCGGCGGTGTCGTTGGTCGCACCGGAAGGCCAAGTGACTTCGCTTCAGCTGAGCGAGCCTCGATCGGGGCCCGCAGCGACTGCGCTCGGCAGAAACGTCTTGGTCGTCGGCGGCAATATCGAGGGCAACGCGGAGATCCTCATCGACGGCGTCACGATGGGCCAGCCTGTTGCTAGCGTGACCGACGGTGTCCGCGAAGCAGGCCTCCTCGTTGGCGACGGCGAGAGCCGCGCGCTTTGGATCGGCGGTACCGACGCCACCGACG
Organism: uncultured Sandaracinaceae bacterium; assembly: GCA_964534585.1. GTDB lineage: Bacteria > Myxococcota_A > Polyangia > Polyangiales > Houyiibacteriaceae > SG8-38. Next base: position 3,148 of record CAZHPJ010000153.1, read on the forward strand.
CCTTGCGGGAAGACAGCGTTCGCTTTGATGGCTGTCCGAACAGCTGTACGTCGAATGTGGGACCGCAGTGGCCAACGGCACGTTTGCGATCGTTCCAGCCGGCGCGAAGTGCGTTGGTCATCGGCGGCGACGGCTCGCGGCTAGTCGATGAGGTCCGCTGGAATGGCGCAGATGTCGAGATCCAGCCGCTTCTGCAGTTGGATCTTCCGCGGGCCGGGGCAGCTGGGATCGTCTTGGAAAGTGGGGCGTTCATCGTGGCGGGAGGGGACGATGGCGTGAGCATTCGGGAGGATTTCGAGTTCTGCGTTCCTGCCGTGCTCGAACCACTATAGAAGGGTGGGGCGGTGGCCCTCGAACCTGATATCCTCCGAAGTCCCGCGCTGATGGTACGCAAGCTGGAGAAGTACGAGGTTCTCGACGAGATTGGCCACGGCGGAATGGCTACGGTCTACCGAGCGCGCGATAGCTCGCTCGACCGGTTGGTCGCGCTCAAGGTGCTGCATCCGCACCTGCAGCGCACGACCGAGGCTCGAGCGAGGTTCGCGCGCGAGGCAAAGAGCGTTGCCAAGTTGCGGCACCCCCACATTCTCGAGATCTACGACTACAGCGGCGAGGCGTCGGAGGAGACCTACATCGCGGCCGAGCTTCTCACCGGTCCGACGCTGAAGGACTTCGTCCTGCGGCATGGAGAGTTGCCTCCCGAGGTCGCAGTCTGCATCGCGCTTCAGCTTGCTGATGCGCTCAGCGAAGCGCACGCCAAAGGCATCATTCACCGCGACGTGAAACCGGAGAACGTTCTCATTCACGAGGACCGCTGCGTGAAGCTCACCGATTTCGGCATCGCACACATGGTCGACACACACACGTTTACCGCGACCGGCCAGATCCTCGGCTCCCCTGGCCACATGGCGCCGGAGCAAATCGAGGGGGGAACCTGTGACGTGCGAAGCGACGTGTTTTCGCTGGGGACCGTCCTCTACTTTTGCGCGACAGGTCGACTGCCCTTCGTCGGCCGCAACCCCCACCATTTGTTGAAGCTTCTGCTCGAGGGTGAATACCCCGATCCGCTTCGTCTGCACCCCTCGATCGGCGCGGATCTCGCGGCAATCATGAACAAGGCGCTCGCTCGCGCGCCTGGCGATCGGTATCAAACCGCTGCCGAGATGGCCGGCGAGCTGCACGCTTTTCTCGTCGAGATGGGCATCGACGATCCGGATGAGATGCTTGCTCGCTATCTGGCCAGCCCGGCCGACGTAGGGCAGGAGCTTCATCGGCAGTCCCTCCAACGACTTCTGGCGAGTGGCGCATCGGCGGCGAGATCAGGAGACGTGCCCAAAGCGCAGGCGGCATTGAGCCGCGCGTTGGCGCTCGACGACGGCAATGATCGGGCCCTCAAGCTGCTCGGCTCTCTCGGTCGCCGTCGCCGTCGCAACGCGCTGATCGCGGTGGTCGTGCCTGCACTCGTGTTGGCACTGATGGGCACTGGCTACTTCGCTTGGCTTCGAGGTGAAGCCGCGACCCACAAGGGGGACACCGACGGCGCCACTGCGGAAACATCAGGTAGCGCGCCGAGTGTTCCAGGTGAGGCCGAAGGTTCCGGCGAGTCGTCCCAGGCGCCGACGGACCTGCCAACGGAACCGGGCACCGCCCAACCAGACACCGCCACAAAGGACACGAACCAGGAAGCGGCGCCTAACGGCCGGCGTTGGGTCGTCTTCAAGCCCACTCCTCCGAACGTCTCGATCAGCGTGAACGGCAGCCCGCTCAAACCATACGGCCCGGACTTTCAGCGCGTCCGCCTCAAGGTTGGCAACCACACATTTCGCTTCGTCGGCGCTGAGGACTGTTGTGAGGACCGGGTCGTCCGAAGGCGGATTCCAGCTGGCGCTCGCGACTTCGAGCTGCCGGTGAAGCTCCGCTACAAGGCCGCGCGGTTGTATCTGAAGGGGCCCGCGCCCGCCGACGCCACCGTACGGATTACGCTTCCAGGGAATCGCAAGGTTACTGGGCGAATCCGGGAGATCCTCCGGATTCCGATGCGCTCGCTTCAAGCCTCCGCACAGGTCGAGATCAAGGCGCCGGGGCATCGAGCCCACAAGAGCGTCGTGCAGCTTCGCGCGGGCGGCGATTTGACCGAGCACTCCTTCACCCTTGAGACGGAAGCCGAAACCCCGTAGAACCCGCATAAGGTGATGCGGCGCACGGCGCTTTCCGGGTTGGTGTTCGTGTTGATGGCTGCGTTCGCGCTGCCCGTCGCGGCCGACGAGCTGTCGGATTTCGATTCGGCGCGGCGCCAATACGAGAAGCAGAACTACGCGAAGGCCGCCAGGGGTCTGGAGTCGCTCGTCGGAGGGGTCGTTCCTCGTGCCACGAACTCCGTCGTTCGCCTCGAAGCCCGCAAATACCTGGGTGCGACGTACCTTTTCCTCCGAAAGAAGGAAGCTGCCCGGGAACAGTTTCGGGCGCTGCTCGAAGAAGACCCGGACTACGACATCGACGCGGTTGCGTTTCCTGAGGCGGTCGTGCGGACCTTCCAAGAGGTGCAAAGGGAGGTGGCTGTGGAACGAGCGCGCAAAGAGGCGTTGGAGGCTGCGCGCCGACAGCGGAAGCGCTCTCATGAGGTCGAGAAGTTGATCCGCCAGCAGCAGCGCATCGAGACACTCGAAGAGCTGGCCGCCGCCGAGACCGTCGAAAAGGTGAACTCTCGCTGGATTGCCGCGCTCCCCTTTGGGATCGGGCAGTTTCAGAACGAGGACCGGAAGCTCGGCATCATGTTCGCCGTCACCGAAACCGCATTTCTGGCGGCTTCCATCGCGACCTTCATCGGCCACAACTCGCTCCGCGATGAGAATCCGGCGCCAGACGAAGTCGATCGGGCCAGACGCGTCGAACGCGCCCTTCGTATCGGCAACTGGGCGAGCGCGGGTGCGTTTTTGAGCTTCGCTGTCGCTGGCGTCATCGAGGCGGAAGTCCGCTTCAAGCCCGTGATTCGAACTACCCGGAAGCGTGAATTGCCTGAAGAGGTCCAGACTCCGCAGACCACCGGGCTCCAGTTTCGGCTCGAGCTGGGCCTAACAGGGGGCACATTTAGGCTGGATTTCTGACCCACATACCCGGGTACGCCCGCGCCCAAATGACCACCAAAAAAGCAAGTCATTATAATGAGTTACGCGCACTTTCGAATTCGCTGAACACTTCGCTTGACAGCGGGGCTTTCGCGCCTATCCTTCGCCCCTTCGACGCGCGGGGAAGTTGCGTGCGTTCGAGGAATTGCACGCTTTTTCGGATAGTTATGCCAACGATCAACCAGCTCGTCCGCAAGGGACGCAAAAAGATCAAATCCAAAACGGACTCTCCGGCGCTTCAGCAATGCCCGCAGAAGCGCGGTGTATGCGTTCGCGTGTATACGACTACGCCAAAGAAGCCGAACTCGGCGCTTCGCAAAGTCGCTCGTGTGCGTCTCTCGAATGGCATCGAAGCGACCACCTACATTCCCGGTGAGGGGCACAATCTGCAGGAGCACTCGGTCGTGCTCATTCGCGGTGGTCGTGTGAAAGACCTTCCCGGTGTCCGTTATCACGTCGTTCGCGGCACGCTGGACGCCACCGGCGCAGCTGGTCCGTCCAACACGAACAAAGCCAATCGCGTCAACAAGCGGTCGAAATACGGCGTCAAGCGCCCCAAAAAATAACGAAATCTAAGTCATGAGCCGTCGATTCAGCGCGCCCAAGAGGCAAATCATCCCGGACGCCAAGTATGGCGACCAGCTCGTGGCGAAGTTCGTCAACTCACTGATGCTTGCGGGCAAGCGATCGACCGCCGAGAAGTGTTTATACGGCGCGTTC
>CAZHPJ010000154.1:0-6983 GCA_964534585.1 uncultured Sandaracinaceae bacterium
TGGCGCGATTTTGAGATGGTTCGAGGGGCACTAGGGGTGGTAGTGGCAGTGGCAGTGGGAGGGACAGGGTCAGGGTCAGCGACAGTGGCAGCGTCACGTAGATCTCGGGCCTCGGGCCTCGGGTCCCGGGTCTCGGGCCTCAGGACACGAGACCTCAGACTCGCGCCTCACAGCCCCAGACTCCAGGCCCGAGGTCTCCGCTTCAGTGCCAGCCACTGTGTTGCGCCACTGCGCGACCGGAGAACGGCACGCGACGGGCGTGCTCGCGATCGGGTCCCGCTCGCCCGTCTCCTTACGTCCCCACACGTCTAGCTCCCGCCCCATCGCTGTGCTGCCCATCCCGAGCCGTTCTCCTGTGTAGATGTCGACACACGGAACAGCGCCAGAGTCAGCGACGGTGTAAGCGTCAGCGCCACGCAGCTCTCGGGCCTCGGGCCGTGGGTCCCGGGCCTCGTGCCTCAGGACTCGAGGCCCGAGACTCACGCCTCGCAGCCCCAGACCCCAGGCCTCCGCGCCAGTGTCAGCCACTGTGTTGCGCCACTGCGCGACTGGAGAAGTCGACACACGGAACAGCGTCAGCGCCCGTGCCAGCGTTGGTGACTCCGGCATTTGGCCTCCATCCCATGCAGCCGATACACTGCCTCTCGTGGGGGTTCTTGCGTATCGGGGAGTGTCCAAACGCTTTGGGCAGCATGTGGCGCTCGAGGGCGTATCGCTCGAAGTCGCTCCCGGCGAGGTCTTTGGCCTCCTCGGTCCCAACGGCGCGGGCAAGACGACCCTGATCCGAATCGGGCTCGACATCCTTCGCGCCGATCAAGGTGAAGTGTCGCTCTTCGGGGCCGTGCCGAATCCAAAGTCGCTCGACCGCACCGCGTATCTTCCCGAGGAGCGCGGCGTTTACCGACGCGCGAAGGTCCGCGAGTTGCTGGAGTACCTAGGGCGACTCAAAGGGCTGAAGCGTGCGGACGCTCGCGAAGCCGGGGACCATTGGCTCGAACGAGTCGGCTTGAGCAGGGTCGCCGACCAGCGCATCGAGAGCCTTTCGAAGGGCATGACTCAGAAGGTTCAGATCGCGGCTTGCCTGATGACGGATCCGGAGCTCTGCGTTCTCGATGAACCGTTCTCGGGATTGGATCCGGTCAACGTCTCTCTCGTCACGCGCTTGATCGAAGAGCGGCGAGCGAACGGGCGGACGACCGTCTTGTCCACCCACATGATGCACCAAGTCGAAGCGCTCTGTGATCGGGTTGCGCTCATCCACCACGGAAAATTAGTGGTCTATGGCCAGCTCGAGGAGATCCGCCGACGTTACTCGCGGAACGAGGTGATCGTCTGGACCTCGATGGACCTGCTCGCCCTTGGAGTCCGAGCCACGCAGCACAAGACCGGAGGCTGGCGAGTAGAGCTGCCGCAGAGCGTCACTCCCGCAGCCTACCTGGACGAGCTCGTCCGAAGCGGCGTGCTGATCGATCGCTATCAACCGTTGGTAGCGCGCATGGACGAAATCTTCGTCCACCTCGTCAGTGGGGGTCGCTGAGTCATGCGTATCCAACGCATTGCTGCGGTGGCGCGCTTCGAGCTCTTGTCGGTGGTCAAGCGCTGGTCGTACCTGATCGCGACGTTCGGGCTGCCTCTCTTTCTTGCCGCCGTCTCCGGGATCGTTCTCGGGGCGCAGACGTACTTCCTCACGCAGCGCGCGGCACAGGGCTCCCAGTTCGGCCTCGTCGACGAGGCCGGCGTGATCGACCGTTCGGTGTTCGACGAGCGCGAAGGCACGAAGATTTGGACGGCGAACGCCAGCGACATCGTGCTCTATGAGAACAGCGACACAGCAACCGCTGATCTCGGGTCCGGGCGCCTTCGCGCGCTTTACGTCGTCGAGAAGGACTACCTCGAGAGTGGCGAGGTCCGCGCCATCCAATCCGAGAAGACTCCTCTCCTGAGTATGCGCGGAACCACCGTGGAGCCGTTGCTCCGCTCACTATTGAGACGCTCGCTCATCGAAGGACGCCTCGAGGCCGACGTGCAGGAACGCGTGCTTGCACCGGCATACTTCGTCCGCAGCCGCCTCGGACCTGATGGCGCCCAAATTACCGAAGTCGATGAAGCCCTCGACCTTCTCGTGCGCACTACGATCCCACTTTTTCTCGGAATTTTGTTGCTCACTGCGCTTCTGAGCGCCTCCGGCTACTTGGTGCAAACCGTCTCGACCGACAAAGAGAGCAAGATTGTCGAAGTGCTGCTTTCGTCGGTGACCCCAGACGAGATTCTGGCAGGGAAGCTCTTCGGCCTCGGCGCTGCGGGTCTCGTTCAGTTCGCGGTTTGGTCATCGATGGTGGTCTTCGTAGCGCTCAGCGCGTCAGCCGCGCTCGCATCCGTGGTATCGATTCCCTGGGGAGCTCTAGGCGTCGCGCCACTCTTTTTCATCCTCGGCTACCTGTTCCTCGGCAGCCTGATGCTTGCCACCGCGGCGCTCGGCGCCAATGCCGCTGAAAGCCAAAAGCTCACGATGGGCTGGGCGATTCTCGCGATCCTTCCCCTGATGGTGCTCGTGATCTTGCTCGACCAGCCCAACGGGGTGCTCGGTCAAGTAATGACCTGGATCCCGTTCACCTCGCCGCTCACCGTGGTCATCCGACTCGCCGTCGACTCGTCGGGCGTCGCCTGGTGGGAGGTAGTTGGGGCGATGGCGGTGTTGTTGCTATCGACCTGGGCTTCGATTCGGGTTGGGGCTCGTTTGTTTCGGGTCGGGCTCTTGTTGACGGGGTCGAGGCCGTCGCTGGCGGAGTTGTGGCGGCAGGCTCGGTAGGGCAGCGTCAGCATCAGCGGGCGGGCCTAGTTAACCCTTTCAAAAAGGGGTCTGACCCCGTTTTATTCGACCGGGCCGGGCATGGGCAGATCGACCTCCTCGATCAGCTCCCCGGTCTTTCCGTCCACCGCCGAGTAGAACTCCACGCGCATTGCACCGAAGTCGACCACCATGAACGTCTGCTCGTTGTTGCGGTGCAGGGTGCCGGCGTTGACGACGGTCAGGCCCGGGAACACGCGGACCATGCGTTCGTGGGTATGACCGCCGAGCATGAACTGCACGTTCTCGTCGAGCATGAGCTCGTGGAGTGTGGGGATGTCTTGGAGGGCGTAGCCTCGGGTGTCGGAGAGGAGCCATGCTTCGTCGTTTTTGCCAACGCCGTGACAGAGCAGGGCCTCGCCGGCGGGCGTCTGGTACGTCCGGAGCTTTGGCAGTGTTTCGAGGAATGCTCGTGACGCGTCGCTGACCTCGTGCGTCACGTTCTCTAGAGTCCGTTGCTCCCCGGCGAGGAACCAGCGTTCGTGGTTGCCGGCAACGCACTGAACGCCCCGCGCCTCCAGCGTGCCGAGGGTTGCGTCGGCGTCACCCAGGCCGTCGACCAAATCGCCGACGCAAAGGACGGCCTCGACGTTCATCGTCTCGAGCGTATCGAGCGCTCGCACGAGCGTTTCGGACTCGCAGTGAACGTCGCCGATGACCCCCAACCGGCGGAGCATGCCCGTGTTGCTCACGCTTCCAACTTAGGAGCTTTTGCGCGCCACGCCAAGAAGTACGCGACTGGTGCTCCGTGGCCTCGTGTTGTAGACCCGCTCTCATGCTCGACCTGCGCTACGTGAGCGAAAACCTACCGGATGTGAAGGCGGCCCTGGCACGCCGCGGTTTCGCTGATGTGGCGTTGCTCGACCGGCTCGGTTCCTTGGCCGAAGAGCGACGTACAGGCATCGCGCACGTCGAAGCCTTGCGGCAGGAGCGCAATGAGGCCAGCCAGGCAATGGCGAAGGTGGCCGACAAGAAGTCGGAGGAGTTTCAGACCAAGCGCGAGCAATTGCGCACCCTCGGCGACCGAATCAAGCAGGGTGAAGCGCGGCAAGGCGAGATTGAAACCGCGCTCGAAGCGATCTTGCTGAACCTACCGAATCTCCCTCACGCCGACACGCCAGACGGGCTTACCGAGAACGACAACGTCGAGGTACGAGTGCATGGCGACAAGCCCTCCTTCGACTTCGAGCCGCGTGATCACGTCGATGTCGGCACTCGGCTCGGAATTCTCGACTTCGAGCGCGCCGCCAAGATCAGCGGCTCGCGTTTCGTCGTGCTCAAAGGTCTCGGCTCGCGGCTCAACCGGGCGCTGATGCAGTTCATGCTCGACGTGCACAGTACCGAGCACGGCTACGAGGAAATATGGCCGCCAGTGCTGGTCAAAGACAGCGCCATGCTGGGCACCGGCCAGCTGCCGAAGTTCGCCAAAGATGCTTTCCGCATGGCGAAAGACGAGGAGTGGGAAGCGCAGGTCGGGGCCCAGGGGCACGACCTCTATCTCGTGCCCACGGCTGAGGTTCCAATCACCAACCTCCACGCGGACGAAATCGTCCCTGAGGCCGATTTGCCGATTGCGTACACCGGCTATACCGCCTGCTTCCGAAGCGAGGCGGGGAGCTACGGCAAAGACACGCGTGGCATGATCCGCGTTCACCAGTTCGACAAGGTCGAGCTGGTGCGTTTCTGTCATCCGGACGACGGCGAGGCGCAGCTCGAGGTCCTCACCCGGCACGCCGAGACGATTTTGCAGAAGCTCGGCCTTCACCATCGTGTCGTGCAGCTTTGCGCTGGTGACATGGGGTTTGCGGCGCAAAAATCCTATGACCTCGAGGTCTGGCTGCCGGCGCAAGACGCCTTTCGAGAGATCTCTAGCTGCTCCTGGTTCGGCGACTTCCAAGCGCGGCGGATGAAGGCGCGCTTCCGGCCCGGGCAGAAGGGCAAGCCATGCTTTTTGCACACCCTCAACGGCTCGGGGCTCGCGATCGGCCGGACGCTCGTTGCGATCTTGGAGCAAAACCAGCAAGCCGACGGAAGCGTCATCGTGCCGGAGGCGTTGCGGTCTTACATGGGCGGCATCGAACGAATCCCGGCGCCCTAAACGACGACGAATGACCAGGCTCCACATCCAGCGCGGCGTTCCGCTTGCTCCGCTCACCACGCTGGAGCTCGGCGGTCCGGCCAAGCACTTCGTTCGCGCCGAGGACGAAAGCACATTGGCCGGCGCACTCCGCTGGGCCGCGGACGAAGGCATTTCCTCCGCGATCCTGGGTGGCGGTTCGAACCTCATCGTGCCCGATGAAGGGTACGACGGTCTCGTCATTCACATGCGGATAGCGGACATCGAGTTTCGCAACGGGGGAACGGTAGACGCGGGGGCGGGGGTGCCTTGGGAAGCCCTGGTCGAGGGCGCCGTTTCCCGCGGATGGGCCGGCCTCGAATGCCTGAGCGGGATTCCAGGCTTCACAGGCGCCACACCGATTCAAAACGTAGGCGCATACGGGCAGGAGGTCGCCGAGGTCATTGCAGGCGTCCGCGTGCTGCGTCGCGACACGCTCACCTTCGAAGAGCTAGCTCCCGAAGATTGCGCGTTCGGTTACCGCGATAGCTTGTTCAAACGCGAACCCGATCGCTTTATCGTCTCCGCGGTCTGTTTTGCCTTGCGCCCAAACGGCCTTGGCACGGCCCGTTACACCGAGCTCGACGAGAGCGTCGGCGCCGACGCGACGCTTGCGGACATTCGCCGCGCAGTGCTCGCTCTCCGTCGCCGCAAGTCCATGGTCATCGATCCAGACGACCCCAATCGCCGCAGCGCCGGCTCCTTCTTCTTGAATCCGATCGTCGGAGCCGCGGAAGCCGAGCGAGTCGCCGAGCAAGCGGTCAGCGAAAACCTCGTTGCTACCCCCGCCGATGTGCCTCGCCATCCTGTGGGCGGCGGCAAAGAGAAGCTCGCTGCAGGCTGGCTAATCGAGAAGGCCGGCGTCAAGAAGGGCACCCGCCGCGGCGCGATCGGCGTATCAACGAAGCATGCGCTGGCGCTCGTGCACCATGGGGGCGGCACCGCTACCGACCTGCTGGCGTTCGCCAACGAGATCCGCGAGCGCGTGCGCGACCGTTTCGGGATTGACCTCGAGCGCGAGCCCAAGGTGCTCCGCTAGCGGGCTACTCCACCGCGCCTTTAGAGGTCTGCTTCCGTCTCAGGAAGAACCGCCCGTAGCGAAGACCGCACGTTGTCGGCTATCTGTTGTTGCACCGCAGCTGAGGATTGCAGCGCAAAATCAATGCCATCGAACCACTTCGTGTGGTCGATGTGGATGGAGATGGTCTTGAAGACCGGGCTATCGAAAACCCAAGGCCGGTCGAACCGCAACTCGCACTGCAGGACCTCCCAAATGCGGGCGAGCAGTGGCGTCTCGCCACCGGTCGATTCGTCTTCGACCCGTCCCTCGATGAGGACGCTGTGTTGCATCATCTCCAGGTTTTCGTCAGTTAGGCCCTCCGCGTCCTGGTCGACGGGCATGCCGACGACGCGAAGCCCGCAGTAACGGCCTGGTGGCGGGCGAAGGGTGCCCGCGAACAGCGGCACCCCCGCACTTTCCATCAAGTCGATCACCACCGGGACACCCAAGCTTGTCGGAGAGGTGAGCCCGTGTGCTCTTGCCCGCGCGGGTGCGAGGAGCTCCCAAAGATCTACGACGAAATTGTCACACCGGATGAGCTCGACTTTGCCGACGGCGATCAACGCGCGTTCGAGACGCACGCGGTAGCCCATGTCGGTCCGAACCTCGGCCGGCGTTGCTGCTGGCTGGTAGGCGACGTCGACCTCGATGCCGTCGCTGACCCGTATGCAGTGCGGAAGCGAAGCCGCGCAGAGCAGCGCAATCGTGACGAGAAGACTAAATTTCATAGACCAACCCTGCCGTGATCGCGAGACCTTCCACGTGGTTGCCGTCCAAGCGCTGTACCATCGGGACAGCCGCGGTGAGGTGCAGCAGCACCTTGCCGTGCGGCGTCCCGATCAGCCCGAACGTAGCGTAGGTGATGTTTCCACCGGTATCGGGATCACGAACGCCCATCATGTACCCCGGCTGATCGAGCCTGAGCTCGGCGCCGACTTGGAACGCGAGGAACTTCCATG
>CAZHPJ010000155.1:0-6957 GCA_964534585.1 uncultured Sandaracinaceae bacterium
GCCGACGCCGAGTGCCCCGGCAGCACCTGCAACCTCGGTGGCGTCACGTTCCTGAGCGACGGGGAGTCGGAGGCGCTTTGGACCAAGAACGACCTGCTAGCGGTGGCCGCCGTGCCGGGCCAAGAGCTCACATTCATGGCCGCGCCACCAGGAAGTGGGTTTCGCATCGGCATCAACCGGGACCGAGATTTCATGTGGGACTTCGATGATTCGTTCCCGGACGTTTTCCAGAACCAGAACACGTGCAGCATCGGACCGAGCTCGCCGGCCGCTACCTCGCTTGGCTTGCTCTGTCTGCTCGGGTTGGGGCTGCTTGCCCGATTCATGGTTGTCGGGCGTCGCCGAAGATAGGGGCTTCCTTTTCGGAAAACGCCGCTAGCCGGTACACCTTGATATTCCGCTCCGTCCTCACCACGTACGACTTCATCTGCGGAATCGTATCGGCGATCTTCGGCCAAAGGACGGCTTTCTCGGAGTCCGTCAAACGCGTCGCTACGACTTCTCTCGCCTCCGAGCCCAGCAGGATCTTCGCCTTGGGATTCGCATCGAGATTGTACGACCACGCGGGGTGGTTCGTGCCGCCGAAGTTGCTGGCGACGACCAGGACGTCATCGCCGTCTTTGGTGTAACCGAGTTGGACCGTGCGCTCCTTGCCCGACTTGCGGCCGGTCGTCGTCAGCACGAGTTGCGGAATCACCTGGGGACCCACCGATGTCAGGCGCCCTCTGGTGAGCTTGTACAGAAACGGGTCCAGTCGAGCCGAGAACGTCTTGGCAATCCACCGGCCGAGCCACGTGACCGAAAACCAATTGATGAAATCCCGATAGCTCACCCGACCTCCGTGCCAGTCGACCCTAACACGTCGCCCAACCTCAGCATTCTCGAAGATCTCTGGGCCCCTTACAGTCCTAGCCAGCTGCGGGCGTCGAGGGGGCGGGTTCCCCGGCGGACTTCGAAGAACAGGATGGCGTCGGGGCCGGCGGTGTCTAGGGTACCGACTCGGGTGCTCATGCCGATCCAGTCGCCTACTTGCACGTCGGTCGAGCCGAGGCCGCCGTAGACGGTGTAGAAGCTGCTGCCGTGATCGATGATGACCATGAGACCGTAGGCGCCGTAAGTGCGGGCAAAGGCCACTCTGCCATCGGCTGCGGCTCGGACGGGCCCACCCGGACGTCCGTAGAACTCGAGACCTGCCGCGCCTTCACGCGAGCTCTCTCCGATCCGCATGGAGCCTTGCACCGGCAAAGCCAGCTGGCCTCGCATCTGGGCGAACCCGTCACCGAGGTCGTCCATGTCGCCGGACACGCGGATGCGGCCGTAGCTCATGTTGTCGCTCGGGGCGTCTTGCCGCTGACCACGAAGCGTATTCTGGAACAGCGAAGCGCTACGGCGGCTCTGCTCGAGCTCTTCCTTCTTGGCCTCGAGGGTACGCAAGGCGATCTGAGCCTCTTGAAGTGCATCACCGAGCTCGTTCTTTTCGGCCCTCAGCGCTGCGCCGCGCTGGCCGAGAAAATCGATCGTATCGAGGTCTTTCTTCACCATCCGCGAAAGCCTCTGGACACGGGCCAAATGCGCCATCAGCGAATCGAAACCTCCGGCAACCGGAAGCATTCCGGCACGCCGAATGCGATAGAGGGCCCGCGCACGCTCGTGCAATCGCCCCTCGGCCTCGTCGCGATTGTCCGCGAGGCCCGAAATCTCTGCGTCGATCTGCGCCTGCCGCGTCTGCGCATGCTCGACGCGAGCGAGGTTCTCCGCGATCTTGCCTTCCACCGCAGCGGCGTCGGTCAAGCGATCGACACCGGGATCCGGCTCCGCCCCGGCTCCCCCGGTAGCCGTGAAAAGGCTGACTGCAATCCAAACCCAGAATTTACTTTTGCTTTTCATCTCACACCGAGAGATAGCGTCGCACCGACACGGCGCTCCCGATCGCGCCAATCGCCGCACCGCCGGCCAGCAACGCCACCAGTGTCCATGCGCTGAGGAACACGACTCGGCTGCCGGTCAATGCCGCCAAGGTTGCATCGACCGACTCGTGAAGCGCGAGATAACCGCCCAGCAGCACGAGGATCGCTAGGAACGCCGACGCGAACCCTTGGAACAGACCCTCCAGCACGAACGGCCCGCGTACGAAGCCATTGGTCGCGCCGCAGAGCTTCATGACTTCGATTTCTTGGCGTCGCCGTGCGACTGCCAGGCGAATCGTGTTGCCGATCACGGCAACCACGCAGAACATCACGAGCAGAGCAAGGCCGCCGGCCAGCATCCGGGCGCCCCACAGCAAGTGGTCGAGCTTCTGGAACCAACTTCGGTAGCTTTCCACATCGCTCACCGCGCGGAACGGCGCGAGACGAGTCGCGATCGATTCACTCCGCTCGCGGGTCACGCCATGGACCAGAGTCACTTCGAGCGAGGCTGGAAAGACCTCGGAGGGAAGCGAGCTCAGGTCCGCGCCGACATCTGCCTCTTCGAGGAACGACGCGCGCGCCTGTGCGGGCGTCACGTGTGTCACCTCGTCGACGTCGGCTAGTCCCTCGAGCACGACGCGCAGCTGCGCGATATCCTGCGGGTCGGCGTCGTCCTTTAGGAAGAGCGTGATGCGTCCGCTTTGACCCCAGCGCGTCGCCGCTGCATCGAGGTTCGTGACGCCGAGCAAGGTCGCCCCCAGGCAGATGAACGCGACTGCCAGGCTCGTGACCGCAACGATGTACAGGCGCCGCTCCTCGCGAAGCCCCCGCCTCGCTCGCGTGATTGCGCTCTTCAGTTCCATCGTTTCACCCTACCAACGTGTGAATGCCCGTGCTGCCCTGCCAGTGTTTGAGGCCTTGCTGAGCCTCCGACACCCGGCCTTCGTCGAGCGATATCAAGCGGTGATCCCGCTTGGAGATCAGGGAGTGGTCGTGCGTTGCGAACAGCACTGTCGTTCCGGTCGAGTTGATCTCTTCGAAGAGAGTCAGAATGTCGATTGCGAGATGCGGGTCGAGGTTGCCGGTGGGCTCGTCCGCCAAGATGAGCGCCGGCTCTGGCACGATCGCCCGAGCGACTGCGACGCGCTGCTGCTCGCCGCCCGAGAGATTGCTGGTCTGCTCAGGGCCACGGCCTGCCAAACCGACGCGCTCGAGCGCCTCCGCCACCCGCGATCGGATGAGACGCTGTGGCATCGAAACGATCTCGAGAGCCACTGCAACGTTTTCGAAGACCGTCCAGTGATCGATGATCCGAAAATCCTGAAACACGATCCCGAGGTTGCGACGAAGGAACGGAATCGACTTGTCGGTCAACCGTGCGATGTCGCGGCCACAGAAGAGCACGCGGCCTTCGTCGACCCCGAGCTCCCGGTAGACGAGCTTCAAAAGTGTGCTCTTACCGGCGCCACTCGGGCCGGTGATGAACACGAACTCCCCGCGTTCGACCGAGAGATCGACCCCGCGCAGCGTCGGCTGGTCGGGCCGGAAAAATTTGTAGACGTCCTCCAACACCAGAATTGGTTTCGCGATCTGGGGTTGGCTCGCGCGCGCACCGGCGCGAAAGAACGGAAACGGGCGAACAACCTTGGTTCCCTGCATAGAGTCCCGCTAACCCGTTCAGCTCCCCCTGGGCAAGAAATCGGCCAAGAACCCGCGGTTGCCGAGGGCCCCGTGCCCGCTAGAGTCCTCCGGCCATGGGTGAGCGAGCGGTCTTGTACGAGGCGGTGGGCCGGATCGGGATGATCACCTTGAATCGTCCCGATCACCGGAACGCCATGACTCCCGAGCTCCTAGATGCCTTTTCCGAGGCCATCTCGGAGGCGCGTCGCGACGAAGGGCCCCGATGCCTGGTGATCACGGGCAAGGGCCACTGCTTCAGTGCCGGGGCGGATCTCCGCTCCTCGATGCAGCGCAGCGATCTCGGCAAGCCGCCCGGCGAGGCCTCCTTCGCAATGTACGAGCCGTTCCTGCAGGTGTTGGACGTCGAGCTGCCCGTCATCGCTGCGATGAATGGCCACGCCGTTGGCGGTGGATTCGGTCTCGCTCTGCTGGCCGACATCCGTGTCGCAAACGTCAGTGCGAAGTACGGAGCCAATTTCGCGCGCTTAGGAATCCATTCTGGACTCGGCATCAGCTATTTGCTCCCTCGGCTGGTTGGGGCAGCCCATGCCTCGGAGCTCTTGTTCACCGGAAAGCTGATCCAGGGGGATGAGGCGCTGCGCATCGGGTTGGTCTCGCATATCGCGGCAGCCGACGAGGTGCTACCGACTGCGATGGGACTCGCTCGCGCGATCTCCACTTCAGCTCCAATGGCCGTACGGCAGATGAAAGCATCGATCCGTCGCGGGCTTCGATGGGAGATTCGCCAAGCCGCCTTCGATGAAGCCGGGCTTCAGGCGGCGAGCTTGGCCACGGAAGACGCCAAGGAAGGCATGAGCGCCATCCTTCAAAAACGGGAGCCCGAGTTTTCGGGGAAGTGAACCCATGCTGGCCATCCCGGAGCTACCGATACCGATCGACGCCGTCCCCGAGCAGCTGAGGCGCTTTGCCGATCCCGGCGGACCGGCCCCCGCGAGGATGATGGCCGCCCGCGGGATGGTCCCGATCAAGGGAGGCGGCCTCGTGCTGCTGCTCGCGCAGCTTACCACCGACCCGGATGCCGGCGTCTCCAAAGCGGCGGGCGACACGCTTCAAGGACTGCCAGAGGCCGTATTGCTGCCCGCCTGCGAAGGGGACCTACATCCGGCCGCCTTGCACGAAGTCGCTCGCCGATTCTCGACCCAGGACGAGGTCTTGGCGCGCCTCGCTTCGAACCATGCGGTCGCGGACGCGACCATCGCCATGATCTCGACACATTGCCCCGAGCACATCACCGAGATCATCGCCGTCAACCAGCAACGCCTCCTAGGCGCGCCGGAGATCATCGAAGCCCTCTACAAGAACCGCAACACCCGGATGTCGACGGCCGACCGCCTCATCGAGCTCGCCGCCCGCCACGAGGTAGAGCTGACGGGCATTCCGATGTTCGAGGAGCTGAAGAAGGCGATCCAAGGCCAGCTGATCGCTGAGCCGAGCGAAGAGCCGCTCCCGAGCGACCAGGCCTTCTCGAACGCCCTCGAAGAAGACTCTGATGAGGATGCAGTCGAGCGCGACAAGGTGGACGGCGCCGAAGAAACCAAAGAGGCTTTCATCCCGCTTCAGACCAAGATTCGCGGGATGAACATCGGCGAGAAAATCCGCTTGGCGCTTCTCGGCAATGCCGCAGCGCGATCGATCCTCGTGCGGGATCCGAACCGCGTCGTTTCCATTGCGGCGGTATCATCTCCCGCAATGGGCGAAAGCGAAGCCAAGAACGCCGCGCAGAGCCGAGAGGTCTCGGAAGACGTGCTCCGATACATTGGCAGGAAGCGCGAGTGGCTTCGGAGCTACGAGATCAAACGTAGCCTCTGCAACAACCCGAAAACACCGCTAGCCCTTTCGATGACGTTCCTGGCGCACCTGCGCCGCAACGATCTGCGCGCCTTGTCGCGAAGCCGCGGTATTCCGGGGCCTCTCAAGCAGGCTGCCAAGCGTAGGTCCAAGCAATTCGATTGAGTCATGAGCCTATTGAAGAAACTCTTTTCCGCTGACCCTGCGGCGCTCGAGAAGAAGGCCGACGCCCTCTACGCCGCTGGCGACTACGGCCCAGCCAAGCTGGCGTACGACAAGGCTCTGGCTGCCTCCCCGGAGGGCGCTCACACAACGCTCTCCGACAAGGTCCGACGCTGCACCGATGGGATCGCCCGGCAGCGAATCGATGAAGCAAAGGCATACCTCGCACAGGGCTCGATCGAGCTGGCCGAACACGAGCTCGAGGGTGCGCTGGAGGTCGCGAACGACGAAGCGGGTCGTAACGAGGCCCAAGGCTTGCTCGACGGGCTCGAAGCAAAAGAGGCCCAGGAGCAAGCGGCCTCTCCGGAACTGACCGACGAAGAGCGCATCGCGCTGCTGATGGGCCAGTGGCAAGAGGAGCAGGCCGACGAGTACGACAGCTATGGTGACGCTCTGCTCGACGCGCTCGTCGTGATGCACAAGGAGCGGTTCGACGATGCGCGGGCTCAGCTCGAAGCGCTCCTCGCCCACGCGCCGGAGCCGCGATACCTGTGGCTGGAGCTGGGCCGCGCGCGCCTCCTCGCGGGCGATACGGCCGCGGGCAAGGAGGCGTTGCAGAGCTTCCTAGGCGCCCTGCCCGACGACGAGGGTGGCGAAAGCAAGCTGGCGGCCAATATCGCCCTCGCCCGTCTTGCGGACGAAGCCGGGAAATTCGAGGAGGCGACGGGTTACTTCGAGGGTGCGGTACACGCGCTGCCCGATGACTATCGGCCGTATCTCGCCATGGGGGCATTCCTGCGAGACAAGGGGCACGGTGCCGAGGCCCTCGAGGTGCTCCAGACCTCGCTCGAGCTGAGCAAGAGGGAAGGCACCGACTGGCGGCTCCTCGAAGAGCTCGGGCTGGCGTCGGAGTTGGCGGGAAAAACCGACGACGCGCGAAGGTTTCTCGAGCAAGTGCTGGAGTTCTTTACGAATCATCAGATCACCGATTTCCCGCCGACCACGGCGACGGCGCTGGCCAAGCTCTATGAGGCCGACGGACGATTGGATCGCGCGGCCGACATGTATCGGGCGTTGAGCGGGGGCAGCGACCGGAAGCAACACGCGCGCTATCATTACGAGGCCGGACGGCTGCTTCAGTCTCTCGGCCTGGCGGACGAGGCCCGGCGCATGCTCACCCGCGCCGAAGCACTCAGCTCCGAGGACGACGCCGAGCTGGCCAGACAAATCGCGGCCTTGTTGCAGACTTAAGGCTTAATCTAAGGATTTCACACCGTTTTTCGTTCCGATGACGGCTTGGAAATCGGTGCTATGTTTGTTGGGCGCCTAGGCGTGGACCGGGAATCTACCTGGCCGCGACCAAAGCGAATCAAATCCATGAGCGGAAGTGGAAACGCGT
>CAZHPJ010000156.1:0-6916 GCA_964534585.1 uncultured Sandaracinaceae bacterium
GGATCTCGTGCGGCGTGAAAAGCGGTGCGGGCAAGCCGAGCCTGAAGTGCAGGAACTGCCACAAGCGCAGAAACGCGAGCACCGGCCGGTACGGAATGTTGAGCTTCGGCATCTGGTAGCCCAGTCCTTCGATCATCGGACGCATGAACTCGAACAAGTGCAGCGGATGATTGTCGGTGACGAAATAGGCTTTGCCACAGACGGGGCTTCCGGGAACCAACTGGTTGGCCACCAGGATCTCGGCATGTACTAGATTGTCGACATGGATGTGGTCGTGGAGCGCGCCGGGGAAGCCAATCGTCGCGACGAGCCGCCCTTTGATCAGCTGCTCGAACATCCCGTCCAGCATGACGTTGTTGCCCGAGCCGTAAATGCCGTCAGGCCTCAGAACGGTCGTCAGTAGGCCCTGTTGGCCGTTCGCCGCGAGGGCGAGCTTCTCCCCTTCGATCTTGGTTTCCGTGTAGAGGCAGCTCATGTTGCTGGCATAGGGGGTATTGCCATCCATCTCGGTGTTGACTTCGGAGTTGAAGCAGACATCGATCGAGCTCGTGTGTACGAAGCGGCTAACCCCGCGTGCCTGGCATGCGCGGATCAGGTTCTCGACGCCGCCGACGTTCGCGTCGTAGGCAGCCTGACGATAGGCCTTGGAAGCGCCACTTCCTCCGAGGAGCGCCAGATGTGCGGCCGTGTGAAAGACCGTATCGATCCCCTCGCAGAGCCCCATCATGCGATCGGCGTCTTCGACCTCCCCTCGGAGGATCTCGAGCCTCGGGCGCTCGAGCTCGAGGGGCGTGTTGCGGATGACGGCCCGGACCGAGTAGCCGTCGTCGAGAAGGCCTCGAACCAAATGACTGCCTAGAAAACCAGCCGCTCCAGTTACCAGGCACTTGCCGAGCTCAACCATCGGTCACCTCGTTACTTCATGAGGCCGCGTGCAGCCACCGGACTTTGCCGCTTGACGCTATATGTAACGTTCGTTATAGCTCTGCAGGTCGAGAACCCGACGGAGAAGCTACATGACGGAACCCCACTTCCTCTACGAAAAGCGTGGACACCTCGCGATCTGCACCTTCAACCGGCCCGAGAAAAAGAATGCGCTCAGCATCGAGATGTTGGTGCGCATGGCCGACGCATGGAACGAAGCCGACGCCGACCAGGACGTCCGCGCGATCATCCTCACGGGCGCCGGCGGCGTTTTTTGCGCCGGGAGCGACCTAGGCTCGATGAAGTCCGGAAAGTGGGATGCCGACGCGCAATGGTTGAACCGGATGAAGGAGGATGCCGACATTCATTGGAAGGCGCTCCTTCGCCACTACCTCACGAAGAAGCCCCTGATCGCCGCAGTAGAAGGATACGCGCTGGCCGGCGGGACCGAGATCCTCCAAGGAACCGACATTCGCGTGGCAGGGGAAGGGGCGGTGTTCGGGGTGACCGAAGTGCAGCTTGGTTTGTTCCCGTTGGGTGGTTCGAGCGTGCGGCTTCGCAGGCAGATCCCCTACACCATCGCCGCGGAGATGTTGCTCGCCGGCCGCCGGCTCACCGCCCAGGAGGCTCTGCACTACGGGCTCGTCGGTCACGTCGTGCCCGATGGGAAAGCTCTCGATAAAGCGATCGAAATCGGTGAACGTGTCGCGGCCAACGGCCCCGTCGCGGTTCAGGCGGTCAAGCAGTCCCTCATCGAAAACGACGGGGTGCCAGCCAAGGAGGCGCTCGCGCGTTCACTGCAGATCGGCCAGCCGGTCTTCGCGACCAAGGACGCCATGGAGGGGCCGACGGCGTTCATGGAGAAGCGAAAGCCGGTCTTTCAGGGGTCCTGATGGCTCGACCCGAACCGGCACCACGCAACGGCGGTACGCGGGAGGTCATCCTCGAGACCGCAGAGCGCCTGTTTGCAGAGCGCGGGTTCGCCGCCACGAGCGTGCGCGACATCGTGGGTGAAGCCGGGATCTCTGCGCCGAGCCTCTATCACTTCTTTGGAAGCAAGGAGAACCTAGTCGTCGAGCTCATCAACGATCGCCATGCCACCTATTGCGACGCGCTGGAGGCGCACTTGGGGGTGGCCAAGACACCGTTCGAAGTGTGCCAGCGCTTCGTGAAATTCGTGCTGACCAACATGACGAAGAAGCCAACGACGGCGAAGTTCCTGCTGGGCATCATGTTTGGGCCCCAGCAAAACGTCCCCCGGGAAGCGGTCGGCGAGACGCTGATGCGCTCGCAGCAGATTCTGCATGCGCGACTACGCGAGGTATCGGACGGGGTGTCGGAGTCCCGGCTCGTTTTCGCGCGAACGATGCTGCTCGGAATGGTGACGCCAGCAGTGTTACTGTTCCTCACTTCTGGGGTTCAATCGTTTTCATCGAAGCTGCCAGGCTGTATTGCACACCGAGTCGTCGACATGTTGACCGATGCGCACCCAACTTGCGCGTGGCCAAGCGTAGAACCCGTTTCCTGAGATGATGATGACGAGCTCGTTCGTACCTCCTGCTCCCTCGCTCCGCTTCGAGTTGCCGAACGGCATCTCGATCGCCGCCGATGTTCATGGCGACCCTAGCCACCAGCCGGTGCTGTTCCTCCACGGTGGAGGTCAAACACGGCACGCTTGGGGCAACACGGCTGAAGCGTTGGCAGAACACGGGTTCTACACGATCTGCACGGACCATCGCGGACACGGCGAGAGTAGCTGGTGCGATGAGGGAGAGTACCACGTCTTCAGCTTCGTCGAGGACTTGCAGCTCCTCCTCGCGCAGCTCGATCAGAAACCGATCCTGGTCGGCGCATCCCTCGGGGGCATCGCGTCGCTCCTCGCCGAAACCGAGCAAGAGGAATCGGTCGCAAAGAGCGTGATTCTGGTGGACGTGACGCCCCGGCTCGAGACCGACGGTGTGCAGCGAATCATTGGGTTCATGAAGGGCGGCACATCGGGATTCGCCTCGCTGGAAGAGGCTGCGGATTCGATTGCGCAGTACCTGCCACACAGGCAACGCCCGAAAGACCTCTCGGGATTGGCGAAAAACCTGAGGCGCATGGAGGACGGCCGGTACTACTGGCATTGGGACCCCAAGATGCTGAGAACCATGGGACCGGGCCCGTACACCGAAAAGGAGGATCGCCGGCTCAAAGAACGGCTGCAAGACCTCAGCAATCTTTCCGTTCCGACCCTGCTGATCCGCGGCCGCTTGAGCGATTTGGTATCGGCGGAAACCGTAGCGGAGTTCCTCGAGATGGTGCCGCACGCCGAGTACGTCGACCTGGCGGATGCCCATCACATGATCGCTGGCAACCGAAACGACATCTTTACGGAGACCGTCAAAGACTTTCTCCTCAGACATTTCACACCTCGAGGCGTGAGAAACGAAGATCGCATAGAAAGGACCTCGCAATGAGCAACGACCGACTTTTCGACATGCCCTTGTTGCCCCATCTCATCATCGACGGGCTCAATCGCTACGACGACCGTCCCTTCTTGTTTCTGGGCGATGTAACGATCACCTACGCCGAGGTTCGGGCGCAGGCGAGTCGCTTTGCACAAGCGTATGAGGCGAAAGGCATCGAGAAGGGGTCGATGACGGCAGTCCTTTCGGCGAATCGTCCAGAGGTTCTGTACAACCTCTGCGCAAACCTGCTGGTCGGATCGTGCAACACGCCGCTCCACCCTCTCGGCTCCGCGGAAGATCAGGCGTATGTGCTCGAGGATGCAAAGATCGAAACCCTGGTTTTCGACCCGATGTTCTTCGGGCCTCGGGCGGCGGAGCTCAAGGAGCGCGTGCCGGGGCTGAAGCACCTTCTCGCTTTCGGACCCACAGAAGTCGGCGAAGATTTGAACGCGCTCGCGGCCACCTTCGACCCGAAGCCCCTGGTTGCGCCGGACATCAGGCCTGAAGACCTCAACACGATCATCTACACCGGCGGCACGACGGGCAAGCCGAAGGGCGTCCGTCAGCCTTACCGCTCGGCGGCGTACATGACGATGGTCCAGATGGCCGAGTGGGAGTGGCCGGAGGAGATCCGGTTCCTGATCGCTACTCCGCTCTCACACGCGGCGGCTGCATTCGTCGTACCGACCCTGCAGAGTGGCGGCGCGTTCGTGGCTTTGCAGGGCTTCACTCCCGATTTGTTCTTCGACGCGATCGAGAGGCACAAGATCACGGCGACGTTCTTGGTACCGGTCATGATCTATCCGTTGCTTGACCACCCTCGAGCGACCACCGCCGACCTCTCCAGCCTCGAGACGCTGTTCTACGGCGCGGCGCCGATGAGCCCAACCCGCCTCAAGGAAGGCGTGGAAAAATGGGGGCAGATCTTCTTTCAATGCTTCGGTCAGTCGGAAGCACCGATGGCGCTGACGCACCTGAAGAAGAAAGACCATGACCTGTCGAAGCCCGAGCGGTTCGCGTCGTGCGGGCGTCCGAGTCCATGGGTCCACCTCACCCTACTTGGGGACGACGACCTGCCTGTTCCCGAAGGGGAAGCTGGCGAGATCTGTGTGCGCGCCCCACTGGTGATGCAGGGCTACAATGGCTTGCCGGAGCAAACGAAGGAAGCCTTCTCTGGCGGTTGGCTGCACACCGGTGACGTTGGCCGTTTCGACGACGAGGGCTTTCTTCACATCGTCGATCGCAAAAAGGACATGATCGTCACCGGCGGGTTCAACGTGTTCCCGCGCGAGATCGAAGACGTGATCTCCGCGCATCCTGCGGTGGCACAGGTTGCAGTGGTCGGCGTACCCGATGAACGCTGGGGCGAGGCGGTGAAGGCGATCGTCATTCTTCGACCGGGCCACGAAGGCACCGAGGAGCTGGCCGGGGAGCTCAAAGCCGCGGTCAAAGAGGCGAAAGGGTCGATTCAGTCACCGAAGTCGGTGGATTTCGTCACCTCGATTCCGCTGTCCGCGCTCGGAAAGCCGGACAAGAAGGCTCTGCGCAAGCAGTTCTGGGGCGACCATACGCGTGGTGTGAACTAAACGACGGCCCCACACGCTCACGGGTTCTGCTGAAACCAAATCGCAGCTTCCCTCAGCGACTCATCCATGGGTCGTGGTTCCCAGCCGAGCTCGTGTCTTGCCTTGCTGTTGTCGAAGTCGCCCATGGTGCGACTGAGAAGGATGCTGCTCATCGTCAAGACGGTGTCCTTGTCTAGCGCACGCATGAGCTTCTCGGCGACCCAGGTGCTCCCGATCACGACCGGCATGGGGATTTCGAAGCGCGGCGGTTTGACCCCGGCGAACGCGGCGGTCTTGGACGTGGCCTCGGCGATATCCATCATACGGTCCGCGACGATGTAGCGCTCGCCCACTTTTCCGCGCTGCTCGGCCAATACCAGAGCGTCCGCAGCGTCCTTGATGCCGACCACGCTCATTCTCATGTTCCAGTAGACCGGCAGTCGGCGTGCGACAGTGAGCTTGAGAAGCTCTCCATGGGGTGTGGGTTGGTGGTCGTGGCCGCCAAACGTGATCGCTACGTTGCAGATGACTCCCGGTAGACCTTTACGGCAGAAGCCTAAAAGCTGCCTTTCCGCTTCCACTCGGGTCATCACGTAAGGAGGCGCCTGATCCTCCCAATTGAACTCGTCCGTCTCGAACGCAACGCCCGAAGGATTGAGGCCGATGGTCACGACCGAGCTGGTTAAAACGAAACGCTTGATGCCCATGTCCAGCGCCACTTCCATGACTTGGCGCGAGCCGTGCACATTCGTCTGGTAGAGCGGCGCGCTATCGCGCAGCCACGCGCGCGTGTCCACGATGCAATAGAACACGCTGCTGCAACCAGTCATCGCCTTCCGCAGCGTATCCCGATCGAACACGTCCCCGGTTTGTCGATCCAGGTCGAGATGATCGGTCATCGCGGTGTTGCTCGAAGCGCGGGTCAGGATCCGCACCGGTCGGGATGCGGCCACCAGCCTCTTCACGACGTGGCTCCCGAGAAAACCGCTGGCGCCGAGCACCAATACTTTGTCGTCTGTCATCGGCTTCTATTTCCCACGGACTCGGCCGGAGGATACTCAACAGAGCGACAGCGCCAACATTAAAATCAGCCCGTCGAACAGAGGCGAGAGGCGGGCCGAGCTCAGTCCCCACGAGCCGGATTGAAAGGCCGCCCACGCGATCTATAAAAGGCCTATGGCAGGAAAGGCAGCGCTCGTTACCGGTGCGGGAGGGGGCCTCGGTCATGCGGCCGTCGAGCGCCTCGTGGCGAACGGCTGGAAGGTGTTCGCGGCGGACATCAACGAGGACTTGCTCCGCGCCTCGACGCACGACCCCGATGTCGTGCCGATCACGATGGACGTCACAGACCGCGAGAGCATCCAAGGCGCCTACGACGCGATCGCGAGCCGCACCGATCGCCTCGACGGAATCGTCAACTTCGCGGGTATCATGGGTGTCGGGTCGTTGACCGATATTCCAGAAGAGCGGCTCGCCCGCATCCTCGATGTCAACGTGATGGGCACCTATCGGGTCAACAAGAAATTCTTACCTCTCGTCGAAGCCGCAAAGGGCCGCATCGTCAACATCAGCTCCGAGACCGGATGGCAGAGCGCGGCACCTTTCAACGGACCGTATGCGATGAGCAAGCACGCCATCGAGGCGTATTCTACGGCGCTACGGCGCGAGCTCGCGCTCTTGGGCATCAAAGTGGTCACGATTCAACCCGGGCCTTTCCGTACGGACATGGTCGAGGGCATCGAGCGAGCCTTCACCCAAGCAGAAAGCGAAACGACGAGATTCGCGCGCGCGATTCGCAAGCTCAAGGGGCTCGCGGCCAAGCAGATCAACTCCGCACACGACCCGGACATCCTGGCCCAGGTCATCGATACGGCGCTGACCGCGAAACGACCGAAACCGGTCTACTCGGTCAAGGCAGACCGCTTGCGATCGTCTCTCGAAAAACTGCCGCTACAGGCGATCGACCAAGTGTATCTG
>CAZHPJ010000157.1:0-6916 GCA_964534585.1 uncultured Sandaracinaceae bacterium
GCTTTTTGATCGGCCTCGTCGAGGTTTTCCTTCTCCCGCTTCTCCCGCTCCACCTCTTGGGCCTCTTCCTCGACTTCCTTTGCCCACTCGTCCGCTGCATCGGCCTGCCTCCGTGCCTCGACGGCTCGCTGCTTGGCAGCCTTGACGTCGGGGTCGGTTTCCTCCTCCATGTCTCGCTGCTTGACCTGCCGTGCGCTTTCTTTGTCTGCCTCGAGCTCCTCTTCGCTCTTTTTCTCCTTCACGCGGGTCTTCACGACGTCCGCGGTTTGCCCGATATCGCCGCCGATCGAAATGATGAGGATGCGTTCCTTGACGGGGACGCGGATGAAATTGCTATCGTTGTCGAACGCTGTACCCCGGAAGTCGAGGCCATTGCCCGTGCCCTTGCCAAAGAGCATGGACACGCCGGCCGACAAGCCCTTGCCGTTCTTGTGGCCGCCGACGGAGGCGCTAAAACCGAGCCGGTCGATCTTGGCTGGACGGATCGCATCCGCGGCGCCCGTCCCGGAATCCGGCGCGCTGCTGCGGTCGGTGAGGAATCCGAAACGGGTGAAGAGGAACTTGGTGACCTGAACCTCGGTGCCCAGAGAGATGTTCCACGTGAAGTCCCGCTTTGTCGAGTCTGCTAGCAGGATACCGGAGGTATTGGCCCGGCCCTCGATCTGCGGAATCCCAGGGGCGATCGAGCCATCTGCGACGGGACCCACAAGCTGAAGGTCTGCTGCTACGACGACTTTCTTCGAGAGCACGTACGACACGCCCAACCGGAGCTCCCAAGGAATCGGAGAGCGGGAGCTGAACGTACGCTTCCCAAAGATCGAATCCGAGAGCCCCGGAGCGTTGAGAGCCGTGCTCGGCCTCACGTCGGAGAGCTCGAATCTCAACTCGGACTTGCCGCCCACGTGGACGCCGGGCGGCTGAAACATCAAACCGAGGCGCCAACGCTTCCCGACGAGCTGCAGAAGCCCAATCCGAAGGCTCAGATCCCAGGAGTTCATCTTGAAGACCGTGCTGCGGCTCGTCTGCCGCGCATTGAGGACACAAAACGGCAGCGTGGGGCTCGTCGGGCAGGGGCTACCCTGCCCCGGGTCCTGGAACCCGCCGAGCGCGAGCGATGTCGTCTCGACATGCTGGATCACCCGGTTGCTGGCTAGCAACGTCATGCCGAAAGAGAAATTGCGGGTGGGCCGGTAGCCTAACCCGGCACCGAAGTAGGTGATGCGATCTTGTTGGTAGAACTGAAGGCTGCTGGTGCGCCCGAACTCGTCTTGGAAGTTGATGTCGCCACCGATCTCGGTGTTGTAGGTTTGGAACGCCGAGACCGCCATCTGCAGCGGCTTTCGGTTGTCGAGCTCCTCCTTGCGCTTGCCCAGCGCGAAGCTTGCGACCGCAAACCCCGGAAGCGAAGGGCTGGACTTGAGCTTGTAGTCCTCGACTTGGTCTTCCCCGCCGGGGCCGTCGGGGCCGTCCGAAACGATGGCCCCCTCGATGTCGAGCGTCTGACTCTGGATCAACGATAAGCTACCTTGAAGGAGCTTGGGCTCGAGAAGCGGCAGACCGGCTGGGTTGAACCAAATCGCCGCGCCGTCGGCCGCGAAACCCGTGAATGCCGCGGCCATGCCGCGCGAACGCTCGCCAAGCTGCAGGGTTTGATAGTGGGTGCTGTCGGCGCTGGCCGACTGCGGACAAATGGCCGAAGCAACCCACGCGGCAACCAACGCAACGCCCAAGGCCCTCCGAACGCAGCCCCACATGGCGCCGACTCTAGCCTACTTTTGCCTAGCGCATGTACCAAATCGGCGAGCTGTACGCGCGCTCTCGCATGGCAAGTGCGTCGATCACCAGGGCTCTGCGACACCACAACCTGCGAGCCTTTGCCGGCTTCATCGCGTCTGCTAGGGACGCAGAATGAAGCAACTTCCGGTCGTATCGCTCGTTTTCGTTTTGGCCTGCGGGTCGAGCGGGGGGCCACCAGCCTACACCAGCGCGGCGGCGGTCCAGGCCGAGCCGTCCCAGGTATTTTGGGGCGATACGCACCTTCACACCAGCTATTCCCCCGACGCCTACTTCTTCGGCAACACCACAGCGGACCCGGACACCGCGTACCGCTATGCGCAGGGTTTCCCTGTCGTGCATCCGTACCATCGAGCAAAGATCCAAATTGGAACGCCACTCGACTTCCTCGTGGTAGCCGACCACGCGGAGATGATGGGCGTGCCACTGCGACTCTTCCAGGGTGACGAACGCCTGACGAAGACCGCGACGGGCAAGCGTTTCATCGCGATGCTCGAAGCAGGACAGACGCAAGACATGTTCTTCGAGTTCGTCGGCGGCATCAACAAGAACCAGCCCTTCGACGACTTGAACGGCGAGGACATCCGGCGGTCGGTATGGAGCGACATGGTCGCGATCACCGAGCGCCACAACGCCCCCGGTCGGTTCACGTCGTTCATCGGCTGGGAGTGGACTTCGACGCCCAACGGCAAGAACCTCCACCGCGTGGTCTTCATGCCGCAGGGCGGTGATGTAGCCGGGAAGTTCATTCCCTACAGCTCGTTCGACAGCGACAAGCCCGAGGACCTTTGGGCGTGGCTCGAGGAGACCTCGGCGCGAACCGGTGCGACTTTCACCGCCATCCCGCACAACTCGAACATCAGCGGTGGCTTGATGTTCAACGACGTCGACAGCGAAGGTCGGCCCATCACCGCCGAGTACGCGCGCACGAGAATGAAATGGGAGCAGGTCATCGAGGTCACGCAGATCAAAGGTGATTCCGAAACCGACCCCATTCTCTCTCCCAACGATGAGTTCGCCGACTTCGAGCCTTTCAAGCATGCGATCGACCCCGAAGCCCTGAAATCGGGGCATGAGGCCCCGGTCGGCCCAGGCGACTTCGCTCGCGCGGCGCTTTTGCGGGGCCTCGAAATCGAAGCGAAGGTCGGCGCCAATCCGTACAAGTTCGGCATGATCGGCTCAACCGATTCTCACACGGGAATGGCCTCTGCCGAGGAAGACAACTTCCACGGCAAGACCGCGTTCGATTCGACGCCCGAAAACAAGTTCAACACATTTCTTGGCATCAAAGGGTTTGGCGCCGACATGTCCGCCGCCGGGTTGGCGGGCGTCTGGGCCGAAGCCAACGACCGTAACGCCCTCTTCGAGGCCTTCCAACGCAAGGAGGTCTACGCATCCACCGGCCCACGCATCCGGGTTCGCTTCTTTGGCGGTTGGGGCTATGCCGATCGCGATGCTGCCAAGAAGAACCTCGCGCAGATCGGATACGACTCCGGCGTGCCCATGGGAGGCGACCTCACTCGGGGCCCGGAGGGTAAGGCGCCTCGCTTCTTGGTGTACGCGATCAAGGACCCCCGGGGCGCGAACCTCGACCGCATCCAAATGGTCAAGGGTTGGCTGACATCGAACGGAACGGCACAGGAAAAAATCTACGACATCGCGTGGTCGGACTACCGGGAATTTCGCGACGACGGCGCGTTGAAACCGGTCGGCAACACCGTAGATCTCGCTACAGGCGCGTACACGAACGCGATCGGCGACGCGCAGCTTTCGGTCGTCTGGGAGGACCCGGACTTCGATCCCGCATTGCGCGCATTCTACTACCTTCGGGTCCTTCAAATCCCGACGCCGCGCCATACCCTGTACGACGCCATCGCTCTCGGCATGAATCCGAACGACACAGGGCATCCGCCGACGATTCAAGAGCGGGCTTACTCGTCGCCGATCTGGTATACGCCGTAGCTCTGAATGAAGAGGTTTCTCAAAGAACCTTTGGTCCACTTCCTCGCTGCGGGCCTCGGGCTGTTCGTCTTGTTCGGGCTCGCGAATCGGGACCAGCGCGATGGCGACCCCAACGTGGTCACCGTCGACCGCGACGCGCTGCTCACCTTCGTTCAGTATCGAATCAAGGCCTTCAATCCCACCCTCGCTGCGCAGAAGCTCGACTCCCTCTCTGACGACGAGCTCGAACGCCTCATCGACGACTATGTGCGCGAAGAGGTGCTGCACCGCGAAGCCGTTCAGCTGGGCCTCGATGAGGCCGACTACGTCATCCGGCGGCGGCTAGTACAGAAGCTCGAGTTCATCACTGAGGGCTTCGCCGAGGCGGGAGCGAACGTGGATGAAGCCGCGCTTCGCCGGTACTTCGACGCGAACGGGTCAGACTACTACGTGGAGCCGTACGTGACGTTCACGCACGTCTTCTTCGAAACCGAGGATCGGCCGCGCGAGCAGGCCCGCGCACTGGCGACGGAAAAGCTCGCGGAACTGAATGGGGACGGAGTCCCCTTCACCGATGCACCACAACACGGCGACCGCTTTCTCTATCATGTAAACTACGTCGAACGAACACCCGACTACGTGGCCAGCCACTTTGGCGCCCCGATGGCCAAGGCGATCTTCGAACTGGAACCCAACGACTTGGTCTGGCGGGGCCCCTTCGACTCTCCCTACGGCGTGCACCTCGTCATGTTGATCACGAACGAGCCGGGAAGGGACCCGGAGCTGTCCGAGCTCGAGGGACGCGTGCGAGAGGACGCGCGCAGAGCGATGATTCGGGAAGAGACCGAATCGGCAATCGCCGACATCGTGGGGGCCTATGATGTGCGAGTCGAATACGAACGTGAGGACGCATCGAAGCCTGGGGCCGAGAGCGCGGTGAATCGATGAGGCGTTGGGTCCTGCTGACAGCGGGGCTTGCCCTGGGAGCCAGCTTCGCCCAGTCGGCGCGGGCGCACGAGAGCCGTCCCCTTTACATCGAAGTCACCGAAAAAGCGCCCCTGATGTTCTTGGTGCGATGGAAGATCCCGCCTTCGGTGAAGGTGCGAAACGCGCCGGAAGTTTCGATGACGGAGGAATGCGTTGCAACGACGGCCAAAGCCCCGAAGGGAGCAGCGCGGGGCAGCCTCCGGCACCGCACCTTTCGATGCAAAACGGACCCAGCCGGGACGGCTCTGCAGATTCGCTACCCTCTGTTCAACCCGTCGGTGTCTGCACTCGTCCGCATTTCACGGCTTTCCGGTGAAACGCACTCGCTCCTGGCCTCTCCGCAACAAACCGAGGTCATCATCCCCGAGGTGGAGAGCTTTGGCAGCGTGGCGCGCGACTACCTCGCGCTGGGCACGCGGCACATTCTCGAGGGCTACGACCATCTCTTGTTCTTGGTTTGCCTGCTACTCATCGCCGGGACGGGTCGCCGCATCCTGATCACGATCACTGGTTTCACGCTCGCACACTCGGTCACCTTGGTTCTCAGCGCGCTCGGCGTGGTGCGCGTGCCGATCCCACCCGTCGAGGCCGCGATTGCGCTGAGCATCGTCTTCCTGGCGATCGAAATCGTGCGCGGCGATAAGAACAGCCTCGCATACCGATATCCCATTGCGGTGTCCTCGTCATTTGGATTGCTGCACGGATTCGGGTTCGCCGCGGTGCTTGGCGAGGCCGGCCTCCCTCAAACCGAGATCCCTGCGGCCCTGCTCTTTTTCAACCTCGGCGTGGAGCTCGGGCAGATCCTCTTCGTGGCCGGGGTCATTCTCGCGTACCAGCTCGTGCGACTCGCGGCGCGGGCATTCGACGAACGAGACCTGTCGATCGATGCGATGCGCCCACTGCAGACCCTGGCTGCCTACGCCGTCGGAAGCCTAGCGTCCTACTGGATGATCCAGCGCGTCGCCACCTTCTGGACCGGTTGAGCCGTGCTTGTGGGGCTGACCCGGGGGCTGTGCTAGCCTCGGCGCCATGAAACGAACGGTGAGCGTACTCTTGTTGATGGTGGCGCTGAGCGCTTGCGCGTCTTCCAAGTCCGCGACGAGCGACGGCTCGACGATCGGTCAGGGCATCGACGTCGAGGCGATGCGGCCGCCCGAAGCGGTCCAGGTCATTCGGGAGTTCCAGAAGGCTTACGGCATCCCGCCCGTACCTCCGCCAGACACCGCAGTCACCTCGATGGCGCAGGTGCTAGAGATCATTCGAGGCGATCGGTTGCCCGAGTTCGAAGCGGCGAGGCGGTTCGCAGCCGGGCGGCAGGGCTCTGAGGCCTTGACCCTTCGCGCGTATCTCGATCTGTCCTACGCTGGTGCGCTCATGACGGCCGCCTGGATTCTCGATGAAGAACGCCGTCAAAATCTCACCGAGCTCCGGCAACTGACTATGAGCCGCCCGCTCGAAGACAACGGGGCCGCCGAAGAAGATCAGGCTCGGGCCGCAAAGCTGAAAGCCAAGGCGGCGGACCTCCGAAAAGTGATCCGCGCACTGCGTGTGTTGTCCGAGGGGCCGCTCGTCTCCGGGTCGGACCTCGCCGAGCAAGCGATTCGCCAGGATCCGAAAGCGCAACTCGCCTATCTCGCCAGCGCCAACTATTTCCGCCTGCGTGGCCAGTGGCTCGAGTTCGATCGCATGATGCGGTACGCCGATGCAGGCGAAGAAAGCCCGCCGGTTCGGACGTACCTGCGCGCGATGGAGGCATTCGAACGATACGTCGACCCGACTCGAGCCGAGAAGCTGCTCGAGGAAACGCTCGCCAGGCGCCCAGACTTCGTCCGAGCCCTGGCCAACCTAGTCCTCGTCGCAAATGCCATCGAGGACAAGTACGCCGCTCTCCAGCGGCTCAAAGCCATCAGCCCCAAGCACCTCGTAGCCCGGCTCGCAGGCCCAATGATCGAAGAAGAATACAAAACCGCCCAAGAGCTAAAAAACGCGTTGCAACACTGACGCTGCCTACGGGGGGACGGGGCGGAGATGGATGGAGATGGTGGTCTCGCCGGCTGGCAGGTCGAGCTCCATGTCGTGTGGGAAGTGATCCTCGGCCTGGACGGTCATGAGGTGGACGCCGGGGACGAGCACTTTGGGCTCCGCTGAGAGGACGGTGGCCCGGCCGAAGTAGTGGCCGTCGACGTACACCGAG